>DAORHS010000005.1:0-20021 GCA_035438165.1 Prosthecobacter sp. | reverse complement strand
AGATCATCAAGGAACGCGACGTCGCCATCACCCAACGTGATGACGCCGTGAAGCAGCGCGAGGTGGCCGTCAAGGAACGCGACACCGCCAGCGCCCGCAGCCTCGGTTTGCAGGCCGAGGTCGAGGAGCTAAAGAAGAAAGCAGGCAGCCCCGAGATGAAGCGCCTCGTGGCGGAGAACGAGCGCCTGAAGAAGGAACTCGTCGAGGTGCAAAAACAAGTCGAGACCCTGAAGGCCGATGTCAGCCGCAAAGATCAGGAAATCGTCACACTTCGGGGCCAGCTCACCGGTCTGCAGGGCCAGCTGGCGGATCTGCGCAAGGAAAGCGCATCGTACCAGACGCAGGTCGCGGACCTGACAAAGCAGCTTAAGGAGATTCAGTCCGGCATGGACGGCAAGATGGCCGCCACGCCCGAACTCACGCAGGAAAACGAGATGCTGCGCGCCATCATCATGCGCCAGCTCCGCACCCAGCATCGCCAGCAGGCCGCGAAGGACCTCATGATCGCCGAGCTGCAAAAGATGGAGAACGCCTCGAACGATCTCGTCAAGCAGGTCGAGGAAATGAAGAATGCGCGCATGATCCTGACGCCGGACGAGGAAAAGCTCTTCTCCGATCCCATCGTTCGTGAGCTGCTCGGTCCCAAGGGGGTGCAGGCGACGCTCATTGCCAACGCCTCACCCGACAGCGACAAAAAAGCCGCGCCTCCGGCACCCGGCTCCGTCGATAAACTCATCACCCAGGCCAACGAGGCCTACATAAGCAAGGACTTCGAAGGTGCGGCCAGAATCTACCAGGACGCATTGCGTGCCGAGCCCAAAAACGTCACTGCCCTCATCGGCCTGGGCATCACACGCCAGCGTGAAAACAAGCACGCCGATGCCGAAGTGGCCCTGCAGAAGGCCCTGGCCTACGATCCTGTGAACGAGCCGGCGGCCTATGCGCTCGGGGTCACCTATTTCAAACAGGAACGCTGGAAGGATGCGATGACCTACTTTGAGAAAAGTCTCGCCAAACGCCCGGACAACGCCGGAGGCAGGCATTACCTCGGCATCATCGCCACCAAACTGAGCCTGATCGAACGTGCCGAACGTGAGTTCAAGACCGCTCTCGCCATTGATCCAGCCTATGGGGAGGCTCACTTCAACCTTGCGGTGCTCTACATCACCTGGGATCCGCCGCAGTGGGACAAGGCGCGCGCTGAGTATTCCGAAGCCATCAAAAAGGGCGTCAGGCCGGACACCAATCTCGAAAAACTGCTCGAAGGCGGCAAAGTCTCACAGCGCTGATGACCGGCGGACAGGAATGTCCGCCAATCATCCGCCGCATGAGAGTTTCAGATCATGGCCGGATCTCTTCGCCCGTGGTTGCATTCGCAAGCGTGATCTGCTCGCGGTGGAAGGCGGGGTCGCTGCGGAAGGTGAGGCGGGCCTGATACTTGCGTTCGAGATCGACGAGATGCTCTCCATCCTCGGTCTTGAGACGGTTCAACACTTCGGGATGAACGATGACGATGAGGCTCTTCTGGTCCTCCTTGGCGCGTCCCAGTACGGAGACGAGGCGGCGCTGCAGTTCGACGCTCATGGTGAGAGGGGTTTTGACCTGGCCGTGGCCTTTGCAGTACGGGCAGTCTTCGTAAAGCGTGGTGCCGAGGCTTTCATTGAGCCGCTGGCGCGTCATCTCCATGAGCCCGAACTGGGAGATGGGCAGCACCTGGGTCTTGGCCTTGTCACGCTTGAGGTGGTCGATCATGAGCTTGTACACCGCCTGCTGGTCACGGCGGTGTTTCATGTCGATAAAGTCCACGACGATCAGCCCCCCCATGTTGCGCAGGCGAAGCTGGCGCGCCACTTCGGCGGCGGCTTCGAGGTTGGTTTCGAGCAGAAGTTTGTCCACGTCCTTGTGCCCCTTGTTGCGGCCGGTGTTGACGTCGATGGAGACGAGGGCTTCGGTCTGATCGATGACGATGTAGCCACCGCATGGCATCCACACCTGGCGATAGAAGGCGTTGTCGATCTGCTTCTGGATGCCGTAGTGCTCAAAGATGGCCCCCTGCCCCTGGTAGAGATTGATGCGGCGCTTCGCGCGGCCGGAGATGTGCGCGGCCATGCGCTGCATGCGCTCGACAGTGGCGGCGTCATCGCAGGCGACTTCGTCGATGTCTTCGGTGAGGAAGTCCCGCACGGTGCGCTCGACGAGATCGGGCTCCTGGAAGCAGCAGACCGGGGCGTTCTGACCGTCACGTTTGGCGACGATGTCATCCCATTCGTCGAGCAGGATGTTCAAATCACGCACGATGTGCCGCGCCCGCTTTCCGGAGGCTTCGGTGCGCAGGATGATGCCCATGCCTTCAGGCAGGCTGATCTTTTCGATGATCTTGCGCAAACGAGAGCGCTCTTTCGGGTCTTCAATTTTGCGTGAGATGCCACAGGTGTCGTTGAGCGGCATCAGGACAAGCAGCCTGCCGGCGAGGGAGATGTTGGTGGTGACGCGCGGGCCTTTGTTGCCCACAGGGCCCTTGGTGACCTGCACCATGATCTCGGAGCCCACCGGGTACAGGGTGGGGATGTCCTTGGCCTCGATGCGCTTCTTCTTTTTGCTGCCGCCTCGATTGATCTCCTCCAGACCGGCATCCAGCGCGGCGGGGATGGCGTCCCAAAAGTGGAGGAAGGCGTTTTTGTCGAAGCCAATGTCAATGAACATGGCCTTGAGGCCCTGCTCGATGTTGCGGATGCGGCCTTTGAAAACGCTGCCGATCAGGCTGTTGGTGCCTACACGCTCGATGTTGTATTCCTCGACGACACCCTTGTCGAGCAGCGCGACACGGTTCTCAAGTTTTTCGCAGTTGATGACGAGCCGGACGCCGCTCTTGATGTCGCGCTTGCCAGTAAGCAGTTCTTTGATTCTCTGAACGAAGGTCAATGCCATGATATAAAGTCTCCCTGAAATGATGCGGCTCTTCAGCGAAAGAGCTTGCGGAAAAATCCGCCGCCACTGGGGGCGGGATCGGATGGTTTGGTTTCCTGGGAGCTTCCCCGGTTGAAGATACCGACCCTGCGCACTGGCACGGCCTTGGGCACATTCTGTCCGGAGCTGCTTCCCGCCGATCCCGCTGAATCGGCCTTCCGTCTGATGTTGGGCGTCGTGTTCACACGCGGCGCTTCATCACCTGACGGCTCGACGTTGGACGCACCCGCGCCCGTGTCGCCATCCTCATCCGCGCCGAGTGCCTCTGGCACCGCGGCGTCAGCGTATTGGACGGCTGCAATATGATTGAAATGACCTTCGGCAGGCGGCATGGCCTCGACGGCGACCTGATAACCATTGTCCAAGGCCAGACATTGTTCGAGCACGCGACGTGCGACTGGCGCTGCGCAGCCGCCGCCGGATTTGCCGTTCTGCACGAGCACGCAGACGGCGAATTTGGGATTCTGATAGGGGGCAAAGCTGATGAACCAGGTGTGATTGTCGTCAAGTTTGACGCCACGCGCATCACGCCGCCAGTTCTGCGCGGTGCCAGTTTTGCCCGCCACTTCAACCCCGGTGATACGTGCACCTTTGCCGGTGCCTGAGGGGTCATTGACCACCTTCCACATGCCCTTGCGGATGACCTCCACCTCTTCCGGCTTCACACTGGCGGAGAGATCTCCCCGAAGGCTGGGCGGGTTGTCCAGCACCACCTTGTTATGATCCATCACTCGTTTGAGCAAATGAGGGCTCCACGCTTTGCCGCCATTGGCAACCGTGGCGCTGACCGACGCCATCTGAAGGGGGGAGACGAGCACCATTCCCTGTCCGATCGAGGTGTTGGCGGTGTAGCCATCACTCCAGCGCTCAGCGGGGCGATTTGCACGCAGCCAGTCCGGATTGGGCAGAATGCCAGGGTCCTCATCTTCGAGTTCGATGCCGGTTCTCGTGCCCAGGCCCAGAATCTTTCCCACCTTGGTGATGTTGGAGATGCCCGCCGCATTGCCATACCGATAGAAGAAGCAGTTGCAGGAATATTTGATGGCATCACTGAGCCCGAGAGTGCCGTGGGCACCGCCGCTCTGGCGTTGAATCCAGCACTGCATGGCTTTGTTGCCATAGGTGACGCTGCCGCTACAGTTGAAATGGTTCATGTTGATGCCTGCGAGACAGCCAGCAAACGAGATCGGGATTTTAAAGATGGAGCCCGGCACATGGCCTTTCACCGCACGATTGAGCAAAGGGATGGTTTTATTTCCGAGCAGCGCATCCCAGTCGGACTGCTGGATGCTGGGAATGAACTGGTTGGGATCGAACGAGGGCACCGAAACCATCGCCAGAACCTCGCCTGAGCTCGGTTCAATCACGGCAACGGCACCGCGGCCGACCTTGCCCTCGCGCAGCGCCTTGTCGGCAATGATCTGCATGCGTGCATCCAGCGTGAGATACACGTCGTTGCCCTTGCGTGGCTCCTGGTATTCTTCATCCACCTCGCCAACGGGTCTGCCGCGCTGGTCACGCTGCATGACGCGCACCCCGGGCTTGCCCCTCAGGTAGTTGTCGAAACTCTTTTCCACCCCGGCCCCGCCGAAGTCGTCCGGCACATAGTAGTCCCAGCCTTTGCGGTCCTCCACAGAAGCGCGTTGATCATCCGGCAGACGCACATAGCCCAGAATATGGCAGGCGACCGACTTGAGCGGGTACACGCGCGACGCACGCTCAGCCACGGTGACACCGGGCAGCCCGAGATTGTGCTCGGCAATGCGGCTGAACTCGGCAAAGGTGAGGTCATCGCGATACACCCACGGCACCGCGCCGCCGAAACTGCGGTAATGCACGCGGAGGGAGTCCACGGAGTAATCTTTATGAACGCCCATTTCGAGCATGCGGGCGGTGATCGTCTCCTCAAAGATCTTGTAAATGTCGAGTTCGGGCTTCTGCCGCTTGATGCCCCTCTCCACAATCTCGAACGTGATTTCCGGGACAGGGGTCTTGAGCATCTTGGCGACGCGTTTGTACTCCGTCACCACCTCGGCCAGGTTGATGCGCACCTCGAAGCTGGCCTTGTTCGTGGCAAGAACGACTCCGTTGCGATCCTTGATCTCCCCACGAGGCCCCGGAATACGGGCGCGCTCCCTTTTGGCACCGGGAATCATCCTGGCAAACTCCTCACGACGGTCGATCTGCAGCGACCACAACCGGAACACAAGAAGCCCAAACCCACACAACATGGCGAGGGTGAAGAGATAGAGTCGGAAGTGGTATTTAACGACCATCGAAACGGTACCTCAGGCCTTCGTATTTGATTTCATAGCTCGACAGGCGGGCAAGCGAGTAGAGCAGCAGAAAGATGAGCGGCGCGGCAAGCATCGCAAGCAGGCTGTCAGTGATCATCTTGGTCCACACACCGCCTGGAAACTGCAGGGAGCCGCGCAGGAACGTGATGATCAGGTATTGGGAAAGCAGCCACAAAAAGGTGGCCACGCCCACCATGAGCACGGGAAGCTCCAGGCGTCCGCGTTTGAACAGCGGTCGAATGCCCTGCATCAGGGTGCCCAGCATGCCAAACATCACGATGGAGAGGCCAAACGGCAGGGGATGGCTGCCCGCCCCGAGTTCGATGTCAGCGCCCGTGCCAAAGACATCCTCCGCCCCAGCCAGGCTTTCCACCACCCCGGGCAGATGGCGTGCGTCCCAAATGAAGCCGGTGATGAACGCCAGCACCAGCATCATGGAAAACGGCGCCGCGACTGAGGCGCTGAAGAAAAACACAGCCGGAAGAAACAGCGTGGCAAACTGGGCGATCTCCAGCCCGGGAATGAACTCCTGCACCATGAAGGTGAGCAGCAGAAGAATGATGGAGATCGGATGAAACAGCATGACGGTCAGGGGGTGGCGGCCTGCATCTCAATCACAAAGACATAATCCAGGGTGGAGAAATCTACGGCGGGCTCGACAACGGCCTCTCCGGATATTTCCCGGTTTTCAAAGCGCTTCACCCTGCCCAGCAGCAGGTCGGCCGGGAACACCCCACCTTCGCCGGTGGAGTACACCCCCGCCCCGGCATTGATGTTTGAGTTGCGGTTCAGAAAGCGCAGATGCAGCTCGGGACGCACTTCGAGCGCGGCACGCTCCCCCCCGAGAATCCCCTGCTCCAAAGTTCCTTCGATCTTGGCCGACACACAGCACATCTCATCGGTCAGCAGAATGACCTTGGCCATGTGCGGGGCCAGCGTGGAAGTCTTCCCCACCAGGCCCACGGAGGTGATCACCGGGCTGTCGGTGCCGATGCCATCAAGCGAGCCTTTGTCGATGATCAGGCTGTTCCACCAGGTGCTGGTGCTGCGGCGGATCACCTTGGCCGCCGTCATCTTGAACGGAGCCGACTGCTTGAATTCGATCAACTGGCGCAGCTTTGCATTCTCCTCGATGATCTGGTTGTACTTCTGTTGAATGATTCGCAGCCGTTCAAGCTGCACGCGCTGCTCGTCGTTTTCGCGCTTGAGTTCGGCGGGGTTGATCTGCGGCGCCATCGCCTCTTCAGCCGTCCGCTCCATCGCCGCGCTGGAGTGAATGAACGGAGACAACAGGCTCATGACACGCGCCTGAATCTGCCGGGTCGTTGCGGTGTCAAAAGTAAACACGGCCACAAGACCTGCCAGGAAGATCAGAAGCGCGAGGATGTTGAGCTTTTTCATGTTTGGCCTTTCCTCCGGGCCGGATGCGGCGCTTCAGGCGGGATGCCTCGAAGCAGGCGCAGCGCAGCGCGAAATGGTCATCAAACCTCCGTCGTGCTCACTTTGCGCAGGAATTCGAGTTCGCTGAGCACCCGTCCGGTGCCTTCGCCCACGGCACTGAGCGGATCTTCGGCGACATGCACCGGCAGCGCCGTTTCTTCCTGCAGCAGCTTGTCAAGGCCGCGCAACAATGCGCCACCACCGGCAAGCATGATGCCGCGGTCCACCAGGTCGGCGGAGAGCTCCGGCGGGCAGCGTTCGAGCGTGGTGCGCACCGCGTCGATGATCGCGTTGAGCGGCTCCAGCATCGCCTCACGCACTTCCTGGCTCGTGATTGTGATCGTCTTGGGCAGGCCGGCCACCATGTCGCGGCCTTTGACTTCCATCGTTGTTTCCTTGCCCAGCGGGAAGGCGGAACCGATGCGCAGCTTGATCTCTTCCGCCGTGCGCTCACCGATCATGAGATTGTAGGCGCGCTTCATGTAGTTGATGATCGCCTCATCAAGTTCATCTCCCGCCACACGCACGCTGCGGCTGTAAACAATCCCTGAAAGAGAGATGATCGCCACCTCCGTGGTGCCGCCGCCGATATCGACAATCATGTTGCCCGCAGCCTCCTGCACCGGCAGGCCGACCCCGATCGCCGCAGCCATCGGTTCCTCAATGAGATAAACTTCACGCGCACCCGCCTGCTCCGCGCTTTCCTTCACCGCGCGCTTTTCCACTTCCGTGATGCCGGAAGGCACCGCGATGACCACACGCGGGCCGCGCATCTTGCGCCCTCCGCCCTGCACCTTGCGAATGAAATGACGCAACATCGCCTCCGTCACACGAAAGTCGGCGATCACACCGTCTTTCAATGGACGAATGGCCGTGATGCCTCCAGGAGTTCGTCCAAGCATGCGCTTGGCATCATCTCCCACAGCCACCACTTCATTGGTGCCGGTTTTAACCGCCACCACCGAGGGTTCTCTGAGAACGATGCCGTGATCTTTTACATAGACGAGAGTGTTTGCCGTGCCGAGATCGATACCGATGTCTTGGGCCACGAAGCCGAAAAGTTTGCCGAACATTGAAAATAAATGGGAAAAATGTTTATGAGATCAGGCGCCAGAATCGGGATGCGCAGCGGAGAATTCTAACTGTTTTGAGAATCACGAAAAGCAACGCGGCACACAACATTCCAACCCACATTAAAGCTAAAACTGCCTGAAAATGCGTCAAGGGATGTTTCTAAGAAGCTTGGAATTAGCATTTTGAGGCGATTCGGGCCGCAAAACCGTCTTTTTCACCCCTGAACTCGGCTCAATGTCGCCTGCTCGACCCGAAACACCCGTCCTGCCAGTTGATCCGCGTCCGCCCACTCCAAATTGGTGGTTGTGATGATTTTCTGCGTTCCGGCGGGCAGGCAGTCCAGCAAAGCCCGCCGCCGGTGTGCGTCCAGTTCGCCAAAAACATCGTCGATGAGCATGAGCGGAGCCTCGCCGCGCACATGTTCCAGCACCTGCGCCTGGGCGAGCTTCATCGCCAGCGCGAACGATCGCTGCTGACCTTCGGATGCGAAGGTCGTGGCATCGAGATGGTTCAACCGCATCACAATGTCATCGCGGTGCGGACCAAACGCTGTCGAACGCGTGCGTGCTTCTTCATCGCGCACGGTCAGCAATGCATCAAACAACCCGAGTGATTCCTCGCTCGTACGCCGGAACGAGATCACCACATCCTCCGCGCCATCACTCAGTTTCCCATGCGCCACCATGACCTCGGGTTGCAAGGCGGCGCATAGCTGCGCGCGCCTCCGCCAAAGCACCTGCGCAAAACCATCCATTACCCGCGCAAACGCATCTGCCTGCTTCCATGAGATTACGGCATCCCGCTTCAACACATAGTTCCGCCCACGCAACGCACGTTCATAACCACGCAGCGCATGCAGATAATCCGGAAACATCTGGCTCGCCGCAAAGTCTAAAAAACGCCGCCGATGCTCCGCCCCGCCGCGCAGCAGATTCATGTCGCGATGATCCATCCACACGACCACGCCAGAGGCGGCCAGATAATCCGATGACTTGCCACATGTCGTTCCATCCAACGCGAGTCGGCGCGTGGTCGCCGACTGCGCATAACGCAACCGTTTGCCATGCCAGCCCGCCTCCACCAGGCAGGTCGCGGCACCAAGGCGCACCAGCTCGGCGCGATTCGTCGTGCGCGGTGATTGCAGCCGCAGCAGCATGCACGCCGCCTCGATCAAGGACGTCTTCCCCTGCGCATTACGGCCCACCAGCAGCGTCACATCGGGATGCAGCTCCACCTTCGCCTCGGCGAAGCAGCGGAAATCGCGCACAAACAGGTCGGAGAGCATAGATAAGGCACACAGCGCAATTCGCGGTTGCGTTCACGGTGCGTGCGGGGATGAATCGCCCCTTCTTATGGCCACCTTCCGCACCGTCAAAGGCTTTCGTGACTTCTTCCCCGAGGAATGCGCACTGCGAAACTTCATCTCCGAAACCTGGCGCTCCGTCGCACGTCGTTATGGCTTCGTCGAGTATGAGGCACCGCTCGTGGAGAGCACCGACCTCTTCCGCAAGAAAAGTGGTGACGAAATCACCAAGCAGCTTTTTTGCTTTGAAGACAAAGCTGGCCGCGAGATCACGCTGCGCCCTGAGGTGACGCCGTCGCTCGCCCGCATGGCTACGGCACGTCAGCGTGACTTCAAGAAGCCCATCAAGTGGTTTCAAATCGGCCCCTGCTTCCGCTACGAGGAGCCGCAGGAGGGTCGCGGACGCGAGTTCATCCAGTTCAATGCCGACATCCTCGGCGACTCTTCGCCCGCGACTTCGGCGGAGCTGATCGCGCTTGCCATCGACATGGTGCGCGAATTCGGCGTCAGCGCCGATGACTTCATCATCCGCCTCAGCAATCGTGAGATCTGGAACGCCTTTCTGGCCGAAAAGAACATCGCGCCCGAGCACATCACGACCTTTCTGAGTATCATCGACAAGATCGAGCGTGCGAAGCCGGACGAGACCGAGAAAAAACTCAGCGAGATCGGCCTCACCACCGCCGAGGTGCGCGCCTTTATGGCCTCCACGGATGAAAATCATCCCGCCTTCGCTGAATTGAAGGCCAACCTCACCGCCCGCGGCCTCTGGCAATACGTGCGCATCGATGCCACCATCGTCCGCGGCCTCGCCTATTACACCGGCACCGTCTTCGAAGTCTTCGATCTCAAGCACGGTCTCCGCGCCCTCGCCGGCGGCGGCTGTTATGACAAGCTCTGCGCCCTCATGAGCGATGGCAATGTGGACATGCCCGCCGCAGGATTCGCCATGGGCGATGTCGTGCTCGGCATCCTGCTCAAGCGCACACCCGGCGCACAAATGAAGCTCACCAGCGCCCTCCTCGCCGCCAGCAGCATCGACGCCTTCATCGTCATCGCCGATGAAGCCCAGCGCCCGCACGCCCTCGCCGCCATCCAGCAACTCCGCGCCGCCGGTGTGCGCATCGACTACCCCTTCGGCTCGCAAAAGGTTGGCAAGCAATTCCAAGCCGCCGAAGACCGCAAAGCCCGCTTCGCCATCGTCTTCGGAGCCGAGTATCCCGAAGTCATCGTGAAGAACCTCGTCGCGAGATCACAAACTTCCGTGCCCGCCGCGAACCTCGTCGAAGAGGTGATCAAAATGCTCACCGAGCCTGCCATCGGGCCGCTGATCGCCTGATTTGCCCAAAAATCGCTCTCGACGATTTTCTTCCTATGTCGGGTCTTTTCCGGCCTCATAGGAAGAAAATCGTTTCGAGCATCGAGAGCCAAAATTGGCGTTAGAAGCGGCTATCCTGCGCATGGCTTCTTCTGGCACAGCCGATGCTCCAACGGCGGATGAACCCCGTTCACCGCCATGATTGACTACGCCCTCGAAAAATACCCGGTCCGTTATCCGCTCGAAACCAGCGTGCAGTGCCTCATTCGACCGCTGGAGCCTGCTGACGATGCCGGTTTCCTGAAGTTCCTGCATCAGGTGCCGGAGTTTGAACGGCTGTTTATCAAGCAGCGGCTCGACAACCCGGCGCTGGTCAAAGAATGGTGCGCAGATGTGGACTACGACGCGCGGCTGCCGCTGCTGGCCTGTGCGGACGGGCAGGTCGTCGGCTTGGCTACGTTGGAGCAACGTCACGGCGGGTGGAAGCGCCACATCGGCATGACGCATCTGCTCACGCATCCCGAGTATCGCGGCGTGGGGCTCGCGGGTATGTTGATCCGCGAAATCATCGAGGTAGCAAGGCATTGCGGCCTCTCGCACCTCCAGGCCGAGTTCAATGCAGAGCGTCAGCTCGCCATCCGTGCGTTCGCCGAGAGCGGTTTCCATGAACTCATGCGCCTGCCCGACTATGTGAAGGACATGCAGGCCAAAACGCATGCCTATGTGCTTATGGGCATGAATTTGACCACCGACATCGAAAACACCGGCGCGGGAGATTGAGCAAACGACGAGCTGGAGGACGTATGGTCTCGCACGCCATGAAGCTCGTTCTCACCTGCCTCGCTTTTCTTACCTCACTCGCCTCCGCGGCCACTTTCCGTGCCGGAGTGGCCACGGTGGACATCTCGCCCACGGAGTTCCCGCGCATCATCGCGGGCGGGTTTCTTGAAGGACGGGGCGAAAAGCTCGCGGACAGGCTCTTCGTGCGCAGCTTCGTGCTGGATGACGGGAAGATGAAGATCGCCTTCGCCATCGTGGACACCTGCATGATGGAGCAGTCGCTCATCGATGAAGCCAAAGGCATCGCGGCGAAGCAGTGCGGCATCCCGGTGGATCGCATGATGGTCAGCGCCACGCACACGCACTCCGCGCCGGCCGCGATGGGCTGCCTCGGCACGCGAAAGGACACCGTGTATGCCAAATTCCTCACGCCGAAGATCGCCGAGGCCATCGTGGCGGCGAATGCGGCGCTGCAACCGGCCCGCATCGGCTGGGGCTCGTTTGATGACTGGGAGCACACGCACAACCGCCGCTGGATTCGCCTGCCGGGCAAGGAGGTCGTCGATCCGTTCGGCCAGCCCACGGGCCGCGCGAACATGCACCCCGGCTACCTCAGCAAAGACGTCGTCGGCCCCAGCGGCCCGGTGGACCCGCAGCTCAGCGTCATCGCGCTGCAAACGCTCGATGGCAAACCGCTCGGCGTGCTCGCAAACTACTCGCAGCACTACTTTGGCACCGGCCCGATCTCCGCCGACTACTATGGGCACTTCTGCAAGCACCTCGCCGCGAAAATGGGCCAGCAGGGCGATGGCAACGGCCCCTTCGTCTGCGCCATGAGCCAGGGCACCAGCGGCGACCAGATGTGGATGGACTACGGCGCGGAGAAAAAGACGATCACCATCGACACCTACGCCTCCGAGGTCGCCGACAGCGCCCTGAAGGCCCTGCAAACGGTGAAGTATGTCGATCACGCCCCGCTCGGCATGATCGAGAAGACGCTCGAGCTCAACTACCGCGCCCCCGACGAAAAACACCTCGCCTGGGCCCGTCCCATCGCCGCGAAGATCGAGAACGACCTGCCGAAGAACAAAGAGGAAGTCTATGCGAGAGAGGCGCTGATCCTCCACGAGCGCCAAAAGACCACCGTGAAGCTCCAAGCCATCCGCATCGGCGATCTGAGCATCGCGACGCTGCCGAACGAGGTGTATGCGATCACGGGGTTGAGCCTGCGGGAGTGGTCCCCCTTCAAGACACATTTCAATATCGAGCTGGCGAATGGGGCGGAGGGTTACATTCCACCCTACACCCAACACCTACTGGGCGGCTACACGACTTGGCCTGCGAGAACCGCTGGTTTGGAGGAACGAGCGGAAGGAATGATGGTCAGTGCATTGGCTGACTCATGTTTTGAGTTGTCCGGCACAACAAAACAAAGTCCCAAACACGAAAACGGACCTTATGCGGAGGAAGTGCTGCGTTCACAACCAACCTTGTATGCAAGGCTTGAGAACACCGGGCAGTGTCAATTCGGAGAGGAGATCACTCCGCGCCGCACCTGGGGTGTCTATGCTGTGGACAGTTTTGCGACTTATCTGCCGGGGCCGGGCGCCGGTCTCGGGTTTGGCGGTGAGTCAGCACTCACACCATCGGCGTTCTCCAGCCCCAACAACATCAATCGCAGCGTTCATGTTGCGGGTGGGTATCTGAGGACACATCTCGAAAACACTGCGCGAAAGCTCATTAATGGAAACTGGCAGACGGTGGACATCACTCCGCCCACTTCCATCGCCCTCTGGTTCTGGCTCGGCCACGAAAGCGGTGCGAGTGATCGCACGGGCGAGTTGATCAATGCGCTGGGGGTCAGCTTGAAGGCGCATCAGTTCCCGGATCACACGGTGAGGCTCGAATGGGGCATGAACAAGGAGAGGGACTTGCCAAGTCCCCCCTCAAGCCCGGACTTGGCAAGTCCGGCTCCTTGTTTCGCCGACGACTGGCATTTCGCCGTGCTCATCCGCGATGGCGAAAACGTGCGGGTGCATCTCGATGGCTCCGAGAAGCCCGTTTTGACCGGAAAGGCCGGGAAAGCGGCCAACGAGGTGCTTTTCGGCCAGGGACTGGAAGGTCGGCTCGACGAGATCACGATCTGGGATCGCGTCATCGAGCCTTCGCTCATCGCGAAGCTTTGGAACATCTCGAAAGTGGGCGAGGAGAATGCGAAGCGGGCCTTTTCGCGGACGGAGCGGAAGAAGAGGGCGCAGGTGCAGAGCTCGGCCTTGCTGAAGGCGCATGAAAACTGGTCCGCGTCGATGCGCTTCAAGAACACGAAGGCGAACAACGTCAGCGCGGTGACCGCTTACCTCATCTCACGCGGGCCGAAGGGCGATCATCAAGCGCCGGGCGATCACCTCGGCATCGGCGGGAACTACAAGGACTCGTCGCCGGGCCGGTTGTTCGTCTTCAACGGCAATGCCGCCTCGCAAATCGTGCGTGGCACGACGGTCATCGAGCCAGGCACGTGGAATGACGTGAAGCTGGAGCGCCTCGGCTCGCGTGTGAACGTGACGCTCAATGGCAAGGTGGAGATCGACGCCGAACTGCCCGTCACCGCGCCCGGCGCGAAGGAATTGTTCTTTGGCAAACGCTGCGATGACTTCGCGCCGCTGGAAGGTGAGTTTGAGAAAACCGCTGTCGAGGGCGCAGCAGCGTCGTGGAGTGCGGCGGGAAGCGATAGCGCCACACCGCTGTCGAAGGCTGGCAAGTCATCGAACACCCAAGACCGCTCGACAGCGGTGTCACCGATGCCAGGTGGCCCTGGCATCTCTGCCACCGCACTCCACGACGCTGGCGCGAAGTCGAAGGTGCCAACAGCCTCTCCACCCCTCTCTCCCGAAGAATCCGCTAAGAAGTGGCATGTGCGCGAGGGTTACCGCATCGAACTCGTCGCCGCGGAGCCGGTGGTGCTGGATCCGGTCGCGTTTGATTGGGATGAGCAGGGCCGCCTGTGGGTGATCGAGATGGCGGACTACCCGCTCGGCATGGATGGCAATGGTAAGGCGGGCGGTCGTGTCGTGCGGCTGGAGGACACGGACCACGACGGTCGCTACGACAAGCGCCACGTCATCGTCAGCGACTTGAGCTATCCCACCGGCATCTTGACCTGGCGTGAAGGCGTGATCGTCACCGCCGCGCCGGACATCTTCTTCATTTCGCCCGATGGCACGAAGAAAGTGCTCTACACCGGCTTCAGCACCGGCAATCAGCAACTCCGCGTGAACGGCCTGCGCTGGGGCATGGACGGCTGGGTGTATTGCGCCGCGGGTGCGCATCACGGCGGCTACAACAAAGGCACGCAAATCGAGTGCAAGATTACCGGCGAGAAGATCGACCTCGGCAGCCGCGATTTCCGCTTCAAGCCGGACACCGGCGAGTTTGATCCGCAGACCGGCCCCTCGCAGTTCGGCCGCGCCCGCGATGACTGGGGCCACTGGTTCGGCGTGCAGAACAGTTTCCCGCTCTGGCACTACGTGTTGCAGGATCACTACCTGCGCCGCAATCCGCACGTCATCCCGCCGGACCCGATCCATCAGCTCTTCCCACGCAATCCGCCCGTGTATCCCGCCAGCAGCATGGAGAAGCGCTTCCACAGCTTCGACCAGGCCGGACGCTTCACCAGCGCCTGCGGCATCGAGGTGTATCGCGATGTCGTGCTCTTCAACGACGACAAAACCCACGCTTTCACCTGCGAGCCCTTCCACAACGTCGTGCAGCATCACATCCTCGAAGACGACGGTGTGACGTTCAAAGCCGTGCGCGATCCCGCCGAGTCGAAGATGGACTTCCTCGCCAGCGAAGACCGCTGGTGCCGCCCCGTGATGGTTCGCACCGGCCCGGATGGCGCGTTGTGGGTCGCCGACATGTACCGCTACATGATCGAGCATCCGCAGTGGCTGCCACAAAACGGCAAAGAGGAGCTTCTGCCGCATTATCGGGAGGGGGACGACAAGGGGCGGATTTGGCGGGTGGTGAAAAGTAGCCATCTCGCTCCGCGAGATGAGCAAACGGCGTCCAAAAGCGGGAAAGCGTCCAGTAAAGGAAGCGTCCCGTTCATCTCGACGGAGCGAGATGACTACTTTGCTTCGCCGAATGGCTGGCTGAGGGACAAAGCGCAGATGAGGGCGTTGTGGAGCGGTGATTTGGAGAAAGCTGCTTCCGAAGCTTTGACGAACAAACTGCCTCAGGTGCGAGCGCAAGCCGCATGGAGTCTGCTCTTGGCAGGAAAGATAAAACCTAAACATCTGGAAAAGCTTTTTGGGGACCGAGATGCCCGCGTGATTGAGCAAGCATTGCAAATCTCAGAACACGTTCGGTGGGAACAGGTTGGAGTCGCCGTCGAAAATGAGTTTCTCGCGAATTCTCGTATTCAGATGCAGTTGGCGCTGTCTGCCGGAGTATGGGACTGGTCGGAGCCTTGGGCTGGCAATGCTGTCGCACGAGCTCTTGATGAAGCACCTGAAGGCAGTGTTCTAGCAGGAGCAGCCTGGAGTTCAGCATTAAAGCATCTGGACCAGCTTTGCCAAATCTTCGGAAACTCGGAGCACAACACCAAACCAGGCATCATCGGAAAACTGCTTCAGTGTGCTCTATCAACGAACAACCAAGCAGCAATCGCGTCTTTGGCACCGCAAATGAACTCCAACCATAAGCTGGCTGAAGTATTGGCCGTTTTGGACGAGAAAAACCTCTCGCTGGCGGCTTTCGCGAAACAGGTCACGGATGCCAAGGCGCGTGAAGCGGTCGAAAAAATGGCCGCGAGGCTGCAACAGGCCGCGGACTCGATCCAAACGGCTCCGACGATGGAATCGCTGGCCTTGCTGGCCTCGGATCGCGAGCATCGGGAACGGGTGAAAGCGCTGCTGCCGGCGCTTTGGGCGAAGACGGGCAACGCGGAAGTGCTGCGACTCGTCGCGAAGCTGCAACCGCAGGGCGGCGTGGAGTTTTTGCTCGAAGGCTGGGACCAGCGCACGCCGGCGCTGCGTGTGCAGATCCTCGAAACGCTGCTCTCGAACGACGCTTGGACGCTGGCGCTACTGAAACGGCCCGAAGCCAAATCCGCCGACGCGGCGACGCGGGCGCGGTTGATGAAGCATCCGAAGAAAAACATCGCCAATCTGGCGGAGAAGGTCTTCGCGGACTCCACGAGCGCCACGCGGGCGGCGGTGGTGGAGAAGTTCAAACCGGCGTTGAAGCTCCAGGGCGACGCGACACGAGGAAAGACCGTTTTCGCGAGCGTGTGCATCAGTTGCCACAAACTCGACGGCGTGGGCCTCGAACTCGGCCCGGACCTGCGCAGCGTGGCGCAGCACGACACGGAAAAGCTCCTCAACTCCATTCTCGACCCCAGCGCCATCATCGAGCCCGGCTTCATGGCCTACCACTGCACCCTGAAGAGCGGCGAGCAGCTCTACGGCGTCATCGCCACCGAAACGAGCGCGAGCCTGACGCTGAAGATGGCCGGAAACCTCACCAAATCCGTCCTGCGCAGCGATGTGGCCTCCTTGAAGAGCACCGGCATCTCCCTGATGCCCGAAGGCCTCGAAGCCGCGATGACGCCGCAGTCGCTGGCGGATTTGATCGCGTATTTGAAGGTGGCGCGGTGATGGGAAGGAGATATGGTCTGACAAGCGGAGTATGGCGAAGCCTGCTCGCCACTTTTGGGGCGATTCGTTCCCGATAGGCCAGACAAACAGGCGAGTGGTCTTCGACACACTCGCGCTTGTCTCTACATTTTGCGGTGCTTCTTGAGCGAAACAACGCGCTGGAGTAAATGGACACAAAAAAGCGGGGCCTGGAAGGCCCCGCTCCTTGGTGATGTGATAACGCTTACTTCGCGGGCTTCCAGTTCTTCACGAAGTCGAGGCAAAGCGTGATTTCGGGGACGCTGGTCTCCCAGTTGTGCTCGTATTCGCAGTGCAACGGGCCGGGATAACCTTGGGCGGCGTATTCGGCGAGGATGCCGGCGATGTTGCTCTTGCCCTGACCGAAGGGAAGGTCGTGGGCTTTGACGTTGCCGAACTCGGTGAGGTCCTTCATGTGGCTGTCAAAGATACGGCCTTTGAGCTTCTTGATGCACTCGACGGGATCGAGGCCGCTGCGCACCCAGTGGCCGACATCGGCGCAGGAGCCCATGCGGGGATCGCGGTCTTTGACGAGGCCGAGGACGTAGTTGGGATCCCAGAACATGTAAGCGCGGTCGAGCGGGCGCTTGGGATGGTTGTGGATGGCCATCTTGATGTCGAATTCCTTTACGAGGGCCTCGATGCCGTCGAGTCCGGCCACGTCGGGCTCGGTGACGACGATGCTGATGCCGATTTTTTTGCAGAACTCGAACACCTTGCGGTCCTGGTCGGCGTCCTTGCCGAGTTTGACGACGCCGTAGCCGACGGCGGTGAGGCCTTTGGCTTCGAGGTGCTTCATGACCTTGTCGATCATCTCCGGCGTGGCGTTGTGGTCCCACTTGGCGGTGTCGTCGAACTTCTGGCCGGGGTAGAACTCGATGGTCTTGCCGCCGCACTGGGCGGTTTTGTCGATGGCCTCGAACACGTTGTACATGCGGAAGCTGTAGGCCTGGCAGCCGGCGTAGAACTGGCCGACTTTGGCGGCATCGGGGATGGTGGCCGCGAAAGACGCGGTGACGAGGAGGAGCAAGAGAAGGATTTTCTTCATGGTGGAGGACGGCGAGAATAGCGGGAGCGAGCAGGATTGGAAATTGAAAATTGAGAAGTGAAAATTGCAAAATGCGGAAGGCGGGGCGTTTGAATGGTCATGAGAGTTTTGATCTTGTTTTGGATGTCTGCGGCGGCTGTGTTGGCGCAACTGCCTTCGGCAAACCCGATCCCGCGTGTGCAGGCGATGCCGATGCCGCATCACATCACGTCGTTTCAGCTCGATGGGCGTGAGCTGACGGCAATGCATTACGATCCGCTGGACATGCGGCCGTTCTGGCATCCGATCCGGGCGTCGCGCGATGTGAGTCTGACGCGCATGGGGCATCCGCATGATCCGCTGACGCATTCGCATCACAACAGCGTGTGGGTGACGCACAACATGGTGAACGACCTCGATTTCTGGGGTGATTACGCGAAAAAGCAGGGCCGTATCGTGAATGTGGAGGTGTCACGCGAAGGGTATGACGACACGGATGAGTTCGCGTCGATGCGGATGGTGAATCACTGGATCAGCGAGGCGGACAAATCCATCCAACTCGTCGAAGTGCGGCGCACGGAGATTCGGCCGCTGGATGGGGCGAAGAGCTGGTTCATGGTCATCGATCTGGAGTTCTCACCGCCGAAGGGCAAGTCAGCGACATTTGGAGCCACGGGCTTCGGTCTGGTGGCGGTGCGTATGGCCAAGAGCATCGGCGTGCATGACGGCGGCGGCCGCATTTTGAATTCGGAAGGGCAGGTCAATGAGGAGGCGGTGTTTCGGAAGCCAGCGCGGTGGTGCGACTACAGCGGACGCATCACCAACGACGCGGACGGCTTTGGCGGCATCACGCTCATGAATCACCCGATGAATCCCCACAACCCGACGGCCTTCCACGTCCGCAACGACGGCTGGATGGGCTGCTGCCTGAGCCTGGACACGCCGGTCGAGGTCACGGAGGGGGAAAAGCTGCGCGTGCGCTATGCGCTGTGGGTTCACGATGGTGTGCCGTCGCAGGAGCAGAGCGAGGCGCACTGGAAAAAGTTCACCGAGATGCCGGTGGTGGATTTGTGGGCCAAACCGGCCAAGAAGTGAGCATGGCCGAATATCCCGCCGCCCTGGGCGAATTGATCGTGTTCTTCGAATCGCTGCCGGAAGGTGAGCGGCGGGAGAATTTGATTGATCTGGCGGCGGCGGCGGCGGCGCACGCGCCGAAGGAGGGCGAAACGTTTGTGCTGGAGGATGTGCGGAAGGACGCGGAGTGCACGGACACGGTCGGGGTGCATGTGCGGGTCGAAAACGGCGGGCAGGTTCACTTTGCGATCAGTCTGGGGCCGAGAGTGCAGACGCTGACACGGGCGCTGACGACGATCCTGTGCCGGGGACTGAACGGATCGACACTGCGGGAGGTTTTGGACGTGCCACAGGACTTCGTACCGCGCATCATCGGTGCGGAGCTGGTGCGGCTGCGCAGCCAGACGGTTTACTATGTGCTGGGCCGCATGAAGCAGGCGGCCCAGGTGCTGCTGGAGCGGCGTCCGGGCTGATTCAGGCCAGCTTGGTGGTCATCCCCGTGCGCAGTTCCTCAGGAATCTGGCCGACAAAACGAGCATCGAGATCCATGGCTTCAAAGATCTGATTGATCTCCTGCTGGCTGATGTCCCCGGGCTTGTCGATCTCGAAATAGACGAGGTCATGGCGGGCATCGACCTTGTAACGCACCTTGGGAAACTGGTCCATCTGGTTCCGGAGCTGGAGCAGAGCGGAGTCCGCACGGAGGCCTGGGGCGTAAATTTCGACTTCGATCATGGCTGGTATGAGCGAGGTTCTACCGGATTTGACCGCCGGAGCCAAGCAAAACCTGAGGGGTGAAGACGGACAGGATTCCAGTTTGACAGGGTGGGGGTGGCGTCCTATTCTCGCCGCCCTTTCCCCCGCCCCTTTTATGGCCAACATCCGCTCCGCAGAAAAAGACATCCGCAAAACGACGGTCCGCACCGCTCACAACCAGACGGTGAAAAGCCGCATCCGCACCCTGCGCAAGAAGGTGATCGCCGCCGTGGAGAAGAAAGACGCCGCCGCTGCCGCCGCATGCCTGAGCGAGGTTGCCGCCGCCGCCGACAAAGCCGCCAAGACGAAC
>DAORHS010000004.1:0-21470 GCA_035438165.1 Prosthecobacter sp. | reverse complement strand
TGCAAAGCGATGAAGAATGCCTGCTGGTCTTCGAGGAGCTCGGAACCGCCCATGGGACCGTGGCCGGGGCAGACCACCTTCGCGCCGAGCTTTTTCACGGCTTCCAGCGTCTTGATCCATTCGCCGATGTTGCCGTCGCCGGTGTAGTTGTAGGCACCGTTCACGCAGGCGTCGCCGCTGAAGAGGATTTTTTCTTTGGGCAGCCAGGCCCAGCCGTCGCCGGGCGTGTGCGCGGTACCAAAGTGCAGCAGCTCCACACGATGCTTGCCATCATCGAAAATCATCTCGGTGCGGTAGAGCAGCGTCGGGGCCTTCAGCTTGCTCTCGGCGACATCCTTGCGGCCCTCCGCCGCATCCTCCCAGCGACCGGGCTTGTCGCCGAACAAACCCGTTTCGTATTTCTTCATCTCCGCGAGCGCGTTTTCATGCGCCACAGGTGTCGCGCCTTTTTCGAGCCAGACCTGATTTCCATACGCGTGATCGCCGTGGTGATGCGTGTCGAAGGCGAAACGTACCGGTTTGTCCGTGATCGCCTCGATCTTCGGGATGATCACCCGGGCGCCGGATGGAAAGTTCGCGTCAATCACCAGCACATAGTCCTCAAACACGATCCAGCCGTTGTTGCAGTGGCCGGAAGGTTTGATCTCCCCTTCATGGAAATAGACATCTTCTCCAATTTTCTCGACCTTGTTCACCTCCGCCCGGCATGTAAACACGGTGACGCAAAGCGCGACGAGGAAGACTGGAAGACGGGAGAAGGAGAATGATTTCATGGGAAAGCTTGATGTGAAACGCCGCCAAATGGAGTGTTTCACACACCAAAAGATTCACACACGCTCACGAGGATGTGTTGCCTGGGCCGCGGTTTTGCGACAGGCGTTGCCGGGTGAACGTATTTCCTTCCCACCGCCATGCCACCCAACCCACAACCTGGATCACAGCGGGAGAACGCGCGGCTTTTGAAGCGGCAGGCACGAATGCACACCGCCTGGCCTCGGGCCTGGACGGCTGGGTGGAGCGGCTGGGCGATGATGCGATGATCTCGCACAAAAATGACGTGGCGCTGGCCGAGCTGGCCGCCGGACTGGAGGCATGGAGCGCTCAGGCGAATTGGACACCGGCACGAGTCTTCACACGCTTTCTGCCGTTGAAAAATCATGACCGCGTCTCGCCCATCCTGCGCTCTGGCGATGCCTCATTGCCGATCACGACCGTGGTGGCGGAGGCGGGGATTCGCTATGGGCTGGATTTCGGCACGGGGTACAATCACGGCCTGTTTCTGGATCAACGCTTGAATCGCGCCAAGCTGCGAGCGTTGAAGCCCAGGCGACTGCTGAACACCTTTGCCTACACCTGCAGTTTCAGCATCGTGGCGGCACTCGCAGGCGCGGAAACAATGAGTGTGGATCTGTCACGCAAATCGCTGGATCGCGGCAGGCACAATTTCGAACTCAACGGCATCGACGAGTCCAAACATCGTTTCATGGTGGATGACACGCTGGAGCTGCTGCCCAAGCTCGCCGCACGCGGCGAACGTTTTGATGCCATTGTCCTCGATCCTCCGACCTACTCACGCAATGCGACCGGCCGCCGCTGGCAGGTGGAAAACGACTTTGAAGACCTGCTGAGTGCCGCCCTCGAAGTGGCCGCTCAGAAATGTGCGATTCTGCTCTCCACGAACTGCACCAAGCTTGATCCGGCCACGCTGGAGCGCCGCGCCCGCTGGTGTGCCAAAACAAAACACCGGACCGCCGAATATCTCAAGCCGGGAACGCCGCCAGACTTCCCTCCAGGCCACGGTGCCAGCACGCTGTGGATGATGGTGCGCTAACCCGGATTTCTCACACTCTCTTCATCAGCAAACGCAGACTGACAGAAACAAGGGGGCAGAAAAAATTGTTTTTGCCCTCTTGTTTCTGTCAGCCAGTCAGGAAGGCGTGAGAAATGCGGGCTAAGGCTTCGGCGTGTCGGAGTCCGGAGCAGGCGGCGGGGTGCCTTCGGGTTTCTTCACCCGTGGCACGACCTTGGGGCCAGGAATGAACCCGCTGCTGCCGCTCCCGCCGGTCCATTTGCCTGCTGACTGGTTGTTCTTGAAGGGCCGGGGCGCCCGGTTGGTTTGTTTCTGACTCCGCATCGTTTGAAGTTTTGTCTGGTTGAAGCAGCACCTGACGTGCCATCGACAGTCAGCCCGGAACCGTTGCGGAAGTCAGTGATTTTGGCAAAGCAAAATCCAGCCGCCTGGCATCACGCACCCTGTTTCTTTTTCGAAGGTTTGGGAGTCTTGGTGGCACCGCCTGCAGAAGACTGGTCGGTCGCCGTGATCTTGGCAAACACCTTCCGGGCGTAGTCCGCGTTCTGCTCGGGCGTCAGTTCGGGATGCTTCTCCACCCGCGCCCGGAGGAGTTCTTTGAGCTTGTCCCGCCCCTCGGGCGAAAGCGAGGAGTACATCTCTTTCCCATTCTCCCCGAGGAAGGACGAGGTGCGGATCTTGTCACCGTCCTTCTTTCCGGAGCCTGCGAGCCGGCTGCTTGAACCGTTGACACCTCCGACCGGGGAAATCTGCTGGCCCTGATAGTGCATGGAGATGATCTCGTCTCCGACCTTCATCTCCACCTGTGTCAGATGAAGATCAGCGCCGGCGCTCGCCGTCATGAGCTTCCACCCCAGCGCGTTCGGCTCCTCGGAGACGACAAAACGCTGCTTCGTCACAGTGTTCAACACCGTGGCCACCGGATGCCCGTCCACATAGGCCACGCCGGTGAGTTGCAGCGACTCCTGCAGGTTCACCGCACGGGTGAAGGGTGAGTGCGTCAGCAAATCATCCGCAAAACTGAAATCAACCGGCTGCGGCAGATCAGGATCGACAGCCTGAAGACAGGAGACGGAAAACAGTACGAGGCTGACACAGACGGAAAACTTCATCGGGGGGCATCATCCAACGGGAGGATGCCGGATGTCTATCATCTGGCCCTCGTCAAACCGGATGAAATGACGATCTCAGGAAAGCCATTCGGGATCACTTCTTCCCGAGCCATTCCACACTGAGGATCTGCTCGATCTCCATCTTGCCTCCGGCCTCGGGGAGGTTCTCGACGGATTTCTTCGACGTCACCCGGCACTTCCTGCCCGCGTAGGCTTCTGCATTTTCGAGCACCTTCTCCACCGAGGCATCGGGTTTCAGGATGAAGAACGAAAGTTCCTCGCCCGCCTTGCTGCGCATGTTCCAATGGAAATAATCACCTTCCTCGACGCCGATGAAGGTGCCTTCGACCACTTTGGCCGCCGCCCTGGCCTTTCCAGCCGCCTTCGCCTTCTTCAAGGCGGCCACGAAGGCCGTGCAATTCGCCGTGTAGAGCTCCGTGGTCGCCGCATAGTCCTCGCCATGGAAGACGGGCGCCGGCTTCTCGGTGGTGAGCCATTTGAAGATGCTGTCATCCTTGAAATAGAGCCTCTCCTCCACCTTCGCGCCGCGCTTTCCGCCCTCACCCGCCTGGTGGTAGGTGTTGAACACAAAGAGCGGCTTCCCGTCCTCCAGGTAATACTCCGTGACGCCTTCGCCATCGTCACTGCACTCGGCGACGATCTTCTTCACCTCGCCGTTCTCCAGCCATCCCGTGAGAGCGAAAACCGTCGGCTCATCCTTGTAGGTGGCGGTCACCTTGGTGAAGGAGCCTTCGTTGTCGTTGATCTCATTATAAACCGCGCGGTGATGGGCGGTGTCGCTCTGGGCCTCGGACAGCACTGGAAAAGCCAGACAAACGACGGCGGGAAGGATGGACAGGAATTTCATCGGCGCGATGAGTCGGCGAAAACCATTTTTGCGCAAGAACTTTGCAGGCCGAAATCACCCAAGCCGGGCTGCTCAAGCCACCGCAACCACCGCGCTCTGCACGGTGGGCGGCAGCGGATGCAGCGTGGCATGCTTGAACCCCACGGCAGAAAGCATCGCCTCATACTCCGCAAAGGTGTAGGCATCCCCCTCAGGGGTGGTGCCGAGCATCACGAGACTGAAACTCGCCGCAGTCGGCGGCGTGATGCGGTCCTCATTCGGTACAAATTCAACGATGACCACCCTGCCCCCCGGGCGCAGCGCGGCATGCACACGCTGGAGGAACCGCGTGCAGTCGGCGGCATTGAAGTGATGCAGGAAGTTGGGCACCAGCACGGCATCATAATCGCCGCCGAGATCCACCGTAAAGGCGTCCCCGATGATCTTGCTGAAACGGTCGGCAAGCCCTGCCGCAGCGGCGTTTTTCTGCGTGACGGCGAGCACGCCCACCCAATCGACCGCGACGAGATGCGCGCGTGGATTCATCTTTGCCAGCGTGATGCCATAGGCACCGTGGCTGGCGGAGATGTCGAGCACACGGGTGTCGCGCGTGGGATCCAGTGGCACCAGCTCCGCTGCGCCTTTCGCTGCAGGCAGCATCATCGGCCCCATGGCGCGGGCGAACTCAACCCAGGCGGGATGATCTGGCGCCGTGGTGCCGTGCTCCGTGGTGTGCAGCCTGCCGCCTCGAATCGTGGCGGCGAGGTCGGTGAAAGCCTCCGTGAGCCCGGGAGCGAGCAAAAAATTCACGGCACCGCCGAAATACGCGGGTGAATTCTGATCGAGAAACACCGCGGAGGAAGGCGTGAGCGCATAACATGCATCATCCTTGGTCAGGAAGCCCAGAATGGTGAGATTGTCGCTCAGAATGCGTATGCCGCGCTCAGGACAACCGCATCGCTGTGCGATCTCCGCCACCGTTGAAGGCGTGCTGCCGATGGCGGTGAACAATCCGAGATCAATCGCCGCTTTGAGCGCCGCCGATTTCTGAAAGGCGTTGATCGTTTCAAAGAAGAGCTGGGGAGACGGAGCATCGGCTGGGTCGGACATGGCGAGGCGGGGTTGAAATGAGATCCTAGGCGGTCACTTTTTTCACAAAGCAGGCCTTCAGTCCAATCGCGATGCCGTTCATTTTGCAGGAGATTTCATGATCTCCGTCCACCAGACGAATCGGCTTCGATTTCGTGCCCACCTTGAGCACGTCGGACGAGCCTTTGAGCTTCAGATCCTTGATCATCGCCACGATGTCGCCATCCGCGAGCACGGCTCCGTAGGCATCTTTGACGACGCGCTCCGCATCCGGAGCCTCCTCCTTGGCCCACTCGTGACCGCAGGTCATGCATTCAAAGCGGTCGGCATGGTCCAAAACATCATTCATCTCGCACATCGGGCAGGCTGGCTGGCTCATAGGCCATGAAAAGACACTTCGATGTCATGGAACTCAAGCACGGACTTGAATTCACCTGTTTCAGCGCATGAAGCGAACAGCGGGCCTCGTTTCAATGCGCCATGAAAATCCGCCGCCTTCTCGTCCCCTGCTTGCTCGTCACCTCGGCCGTTTTGGCCGCCGATCTGCCCAAGATTCCCTCGAAGCCCATCGCTCAAAAAGGCGAAGTGCTGTTCTCCGATGACATGAACGGCAGCGACCACGACAAACGCTGGCATCGTGTCGTGGACACGTTTGTGTTCGAGAACAACGCGCTCAAGGGCACCCAGACGCGGGTGAAAGACACCCCCTCGAAGGACGGCAAGTCGATCATCAAGGCGCACGCCGCTGTTTATGGACTGGAACTGCCGACCAAGGACAGCGTGGTGGAGGTAAAAATGCGCTTCGACGGCTGCACGATGATGGACGTCGAGTTCGACGACCGGAAGTACACCGGCTCCCACTACGGCCATCTCTGCCGCGCCCAGGTGCGGCTCGACAAGGTGACAATCATGGATGAGCGCGAGGGCAGCCAGAATGAGATCATCAAGGCGATGAAAGCTGATCCCGCCAAGAAGGAAGAAGTGGCCAAGATGATGGCCGGCAGGAGCGCCACCTTTCCGGTGAAGCTGGAGCAAAACAAAGACTACACGGTCGTGGTCGAAACGGTTGGCGACGAAATGCGGGTCAGCATCGACGGCAAACCCGTCGCCTTCCTCAAATCACCCGGCATCGGCCACGAAACCAAATCGAAGATCGAACTCGGTGTCGCCGGCCAGAGCGGCTGGTTTGACGACATCAAGGTCTGGAACGCCACGGCGGCGAAGTAGCCGGAACTTCGGATCTCACGAAGCGCGGGGTGCGGCACCCCGCGCTTTTTTGATGCTCGTCACGACGCGATAGCCGAGCAGCAAAGCGAGCACGATCCCAAACAAGAGGGGATACGTCACATCCGACTTCACGATGATCCAGTAGTGCAGCACACCACCGATGGCGATGTAGTAGGTCAGGCGGTGCAGTTGCGCCCAGCGCTGTCCGCCGAGCTTTTTGATCATCGCGTTGGTGGACGTCACCGCGAGAGGCACCATCAGCGCGAAGCTGAACATTCCGATGGCAATGAAGGGCCGTTTGGAAACATCGCCAATGACGGTTTGAAGCTGCCAGTCCCGATCATACGCGAGGTAGGTGAGCAGATGTGCGACGCCGTAGAAGAACGCATACAGACCGAGCAGACGGCGTTGTTTGAGCAGCCAGTTCCAGCCGCAGGCCTTGCGCAACGGCGTGACCATCAGTGTGAGCATCAAAAAGACGAGTGTGAGCATGCCCGTGGACCGCGTGATGAATTCCACCGGATTCGCCCCCAATTTGCCGCGCCAGCCGTCCAGCAGAATGAGCAGCGCTGGCAGCAGGCCGTTGAAGAGAAAGAGCTGCCGGTGAAAGCGCGAGTCGGTGCTGAAGGTCATGGCATCAAAAATCCTCGCTGAGGTCCATGCCTGCATATAGATGCGCCACCTGCTCCGCATAGCCGTTGAACATGAGAGTCGGACGTAAACCGATCTCGCCAATGCGCCGCTCGCGGGCCTGTGACCAGCGCGGATGGTCCACATTCGGGTTCACGTTTGAGTAGAAGCCATACTCGCCCGGATTGGCGAGGCTCCAGGTGGTGCCGGGTTCACGGTCCATCAGCGTGATCTTGACCACCGACTTGATGCTTTTGAAACCATACTTCCACGGCACCACGAGCCGGATCGGCGCGCCGTTTTGATTTGGCAGTGTCCTGCCATACAAGCCCGTGGCCAGCAGCGTGAGCGGATGCATGGCCTCGTCGAGGCGCAGACCTTCGATATACGGCAGGTCAATGCCGGCAAAACGCGAATCGGGCATCTGCTTGATGTCGTAACAGGTCTCAAACGCGACATGCGTGGCCGCACTCGTCGGTTCGACGAGGTTCAGCAGTTTGGACAAGGGGAATCCCACCCAGGGAATGACCATCGACCAGCCTTCGACACAGCGGAACCGGTAGATGCGCTCGACGGACTCGAACTTCAGCAGTTCCTCCAGATCAAAGGTGCGCGGCTTCTGCACCAACCCGCCCACCTGAACACTCCATGGACTCGTCACGAAGTCCTTCGCCTTCACCGCCACCTCCGACTTGTCCGTGGAGAACTCGTAGTAGTTGTTGTAGCCGGCGATCTCGGTGAACGAGTTGACCTTCTCCCCTGCTGCGAGCGTCGTTTCCTGCGAGGGTTCGGCAACGGTGGTGATCACGCTGCCCGTGTTCTTCACTTCCGGCCGCGGGCTGAAGGTGCGATACAGTCCCGCCGTGGCGAGGGTGGACCCGGCCCAGATCGCCGACTTCATGAAGAAGCGCCGGTTGAGAAAGGTCTCTTCAGGCGTGATCTCACTCGACGGGATGTGGGAACTGTCGCTCATGATTGGCAAAGCATGCGATTTGGGGTGAGAGACGCAAGCAGCAAGGTTGTTCCCGCCTGACGAATGCCAACTGGCCGGTTGCATCCGCCGTCATCGAATCGCAGGATTCCTCACACCCGTTTATGTCGCTTCTCGAACGTCTTTTTTCCATCGCTCCCGTCCGCAAGGCCATCTGGCGGCTGTGGTATCCCTTTCTCACCCGGCGTCTGCGTGGCGAAGAGGTGCTGTTTCTGAACTACGCCTTTGAAACCGATCCGCCCGTCGGGTTGACGCTTGATGCCTCAGACGAGCCGAACCGCGCCTGCATCCAGCTCTATCATCACGTCGCTTCGCAGATTGATCTGCAGGGCAAAGACGTGCTCGAAGTCAGTTGCGGTCATGGTGGTGGGGCTTCCTGGATCACACGAACGATGCAGCCGGCCAGCTACACCGGCCTCGACCTCAATCCCACCGGCATCGCTTTTTGCCAAAAACGTCATCAGGTTGCCGGCCTCCGTTTTGTACAAGGGGACGCCCAGAAGCTCCCCTTCCCTGACAGCTCGCTCGATGCAGTAATCAATGTCGAGGCTTCCCACTGCTACCCGGACTTCCCCGGCTTCCTGACCGAAGTCGCCCGCGTGCTTCGACCCGGCGGTCACTTCCTCTATGCTGATTTCCGTTTCCGCGACCAGTGGGCCGATTGGGAGCAGGCCATCAACGGCGCACCGCTCGACATCATGCAGTCACGCGACATTCGCGAAGAGGTGCTGCGTGGCATGGACCGCAACGCCGCCCGCAGCGAGGCGCTCATCTGCCAGCGTCTGCCCAAGTTTCTCCACTCTCTGGGCCGTGACTTCGCCGGACTGCCGGGAGCGCGTGTGTATGAGGCCCTGAAAGCGCGGGAGCTTGCCTATCGCTCCTGGTGCTTCCGCAAAAGCTGAACCCGGTGTGCTCCAGATTCAGCCTTCTGTAGCCCGGCTGCGGCGGCGAATGACCGGCGCCTCCCGCGGAGCTGCCATGGCAACAGCGCGTTTCTCTGCCGCCTTGCGTTCAATGACGAAGTGGTTGTTGTCTCCGTGTTCGGCCCACGGTCCTTCCGGGATCTCCTCGAACTCCACAAACTTCCAGTCGGTCACATCGCTGCCGTCGAGACCGAGAAAATCCCGCACGGCGGGCGAGACATCGAGCCCGGCGCCGTGGTTGGCATTGGGCTTCGGGCGCGCATTGCCGAAGACGTACTCCGAATCATCCGTGGTGAAGGGGCCGGCGTCCTCCCACTGCGCGTAACAGACGCGGTCGCCTTTGCGAATGGCGATCCAGCGGCCTTTGCAGACGGACTTCCACTTGCTGGTGAAGGCTTCTTTGAACCACGGAATAAGATTGCGCGCCTCTTTCTTGTGACCCTGCTGAGCAACGTCGTTGTAGGGCAGCGCCACATAAAACGGGTTTTGTTTCGGAGTAAAATCGGCGGGCAGGAAGCCCTTCCGGCCTTTCGGATTCGGATCATCATAGCCGCCGTAGTGCTTCGCCCACTTCTCGTCCCAACTGCTCGCGTGATTGGGCACGGGATTGCCCTTGGCGGGCTTCTCACCGATCCAGAAGACCGTGGTGTTGATGTTGCGCTTCCAGTCGTAACGATGTTCGTCCCCCGTCCGGTTCCGCCCGTCCGCCGGAGGTGCATGCACCACCGAGTGGGAGCCTGCGGCATGACATCGTTTGCCATGAGGATCGTCTTCAAACGGCGGATCGCCGTCTGCATACTCGTCACCCGCGACATGGGAGAACGGCGACTTGGATTTTTTGCAGCCCTTGGGATTCTTCGACTCCTTGGAGAACTCCACCTTCCCGGTGGGGGCCGCCATCGACACCACGGCGGACAGAATCAGGCTGGATCGCTTGAACCACGTACGTTTCTTCATGGCAAACCTCCCGTTGTGACGGAACTGATTGTCGCTGAAGGAATGCAGCCTTCTGGCGCCTCCCGCCTCCGCCGGGCAGGTCGGCATTGGGAAGCATGTTCAATCGCTCAGGGAACACAACGAAAACAATGCCCCGCTCATGGCACGACCTATGCGGCTGAAAACAGAGAATCTGTGTCTCGCCCCCTAGGGTCCGATGGCGAGCCAGTTGAACTCCGTGGCATAAACGCGTGTCCCGGCCCAGGTGGTGATGACCGCCTGAAAACCTGATTCCGTGATGCCCTCTGCGGTCACCTTGAGACGGGCGCTGTCGCGCTGGTCGATGTCAAAGCCGCTCAACCCCAGTTGAACCACAGGCACCGCCAGAAAGGCGGTGTCAAAAGTCACACCGACTTTGAAAATCCGAATCTCCTCCTCCGCCCCGGCATCGGCGCGATCCAGATTCCACCCCTCCGTGAGAACACTGACGGAGACGTTGGACGATAAAACTTTCCAGGGAACAGAGGATGAGTACATGCGCGCACATCCATGGAGCAGCATCCGGGCCGATCATACCTCTAATCGCATCGCAAAATGGTGACTGGTGATGTCCATGCCCTTGTGCAGGTAGAAACGATGCGCTCCGAAGCGCTGCACACCAGAATCCAGATGAAACTGGTCGCAGCCTTGCCGCTTCGCCTCTTCAACAAGCCAGTCAAGCAACCGGCTGCCGAAACCGCCGCCGTGGTCAACATCACGTGTCACCAGATCATCCACATAAAGAAACCGGCCCCAGGCCAGGTTTTCGAGAAGACGATAGCCGGTGACGGAACGCACCACGCCGTCGCTTTCGAGAAACGCCAGCCGCCAGCCCTGCGTCTGCTGCCGCGCGGCCTGCGCGAGAAAGCTCTCCAGCGTCAAATGCGGCCGCAACTCATGCATGACCTCGAAGCAGCGGGCAATGTCATCGGAGTTCGAGGCGATTTGAATGCGCGGAGTCATGCCACGACCTCCAGCAGTGCTTTCTGAATGTTGTTCTTGCCGGATTTCGGAAATGGCCGCGGCATGGGCTGCGCGACGCCATTCGCATCAATCGTGCGGCAGCGCAGTTCATATTTACCGGCGGCGAGTTTGACCGGTTCGGCGGTCCAGCGGCACAGTGTGTGACGCAGCGGCCACTCACGCGGCCTTTTCGTCACCGGATCGAACTGCACCGGATGCAGCGGAGCACCTTGGAAGCCCGCGATGCCGCTGCCATCGAACGGAACAATCTGCGCGTCCTGCCACGGCGCTTGGGTGAAGTGAGGATCGTTCACCGGAAACGGCTGCCGCACATCACGCAGCCAGAACTGCACCTTCTTGAGGCCCGAGATGCCTATCTGCGCGTTTCCATGAAGGGTGAGCATCTCACCCGCCTTGATTTGCGATGGCAGGTCACCGAATCGCGCGAAGCTCTTGAGCCAGGAGTTGATGTCGTTGTTGCCGTTCGCGTAGGTGTCGTCGGATTGATGTGCGTTGGTGAAGCCGATGCGCTGCAGCCACTTCACCGATTTGAAGCCGTAGGCCTCCGGCACAATCATGCGCACCGGACCGCCGCGTTCGCCGGTGAGAAACTCGCCATTGAGCTTGTAGCAGAGGATCACCGGCAGTTCGCCGGGCGGATCTTCAAAGACGCGGTTCATCGGCAGGTAGCATTTGAAAATCTGCTTCGGGTCCTCGTTGTGATGGCCGTGATACCAGACGTGGCGCAGGTTCTCAACCGGCCCGCAGTGCCACAGCACATCGCGCAACGGCACGCCCTCCCACAGACCATGGCCGAGCGGATCGGCAAGGTTGTTGCAGGTGATGACCTTCAAGTAGCTGACCGCCTTCGTTTCCGCGATCTCCATCAGCTTGTCGAACGTGAGCGCCGTGCCGTCGCTGCGCAGCATCGAACGTTCGATCTTCGCGTTGCTGGCCGGATCAGAGACGATTTCAAGCTGCCACGTCTCGCGCACCATGCCGATCTCGCGCTGCTTCTCGATGGGCAGCTTGTAGGGCAGCGGATTCCCTCGCTCCACATTGTAAAAGTCACCCGAAGGCGTGATGCAGCAGCCGCCCTCCTCGCAGACGGGGCCGGCTTTCTTCCCCGCGGCTTGTGTTTCATTCGCAGTCAATGCTGCGGCGCCGGCGGTGCCGAGTTTGAACAGAGCGCGGCGGGAGAATGACTTCGGCTTCATGGCGACTTTAGAACGTTCGCCAGGCCGGTCACTTAGCCTGGAAGTAACCGCGCTGCTTCGCGCTGATGGGCAGCCCGAGCTTCTCCATGACCTTGAGCATGTCCTCCCAAACCTGGCGCTTGGCGCGGATGCCGTCGCCCATCTTTTCCTCACGCAGCAGGTAGGACGGATGGTAAGTCACCATCGTGGGAATGCCGCTGGTGCTGTGAAAACGGCCGCGCAGGCCGCCCACGCTGCCAGGAATGCCGAGTCCTTCAGCAGCCGTGGCTCCGAAGGCCACGATGACCTGCGGCTGGATCAGATCGATCTCCGTCAGCACGAAAGGCAGGCATGCGCGCATCTCATCGGCGGTCGGTTTGCGGTTGCCGCTACCCTGATTGTCCATCGCGGGGCGAAATTTGCAGATGTTGCTGATGTAAACCTGCGGGCGGTCGAGTCCCATCGCCTTGATGATGGCGGTGAGCTTCTGTCCGGCAGGGCCGACGAAGGGTTCACGCAATTTTTCCTCCTCCGCGCCCGGCGCTTCGCCGACAAACATCAATTTCGCATGCGGATCACCCACAGCAAAGACCATCGTCTGGCGCAGGCTGTTCATGGAGCGCGCCGGTTCCCAGTTCTCCGCCATCGCACGCAGCGCAGCGAGCTTTTCCTCGATCGTATCGCCCACAACCTCAATCAGGTCGGCCTTCTTCGTCTCCGGTGGCGGATTGTCGAGAATCTGGCGGACTTCCGGCGCAGATTCGACCGCGATGGACTTCGGCGTCTCCGGCATCTCGCGAACGGCCGGTTTGCGTCCCAGGCCGCTCAGTTTTTCCAGTGCTTCGGGACGCAGCGGAATATGCGTCACACCTTGAAGCTGGCGTTGCTGCAGGTGCTGTTTGAGAAGGTTGGAGGCCGCTGACATGACTGCTATTGCCTCCGGCTCAGCCGCATGTCCATCCAAACGGCGAGAATCAGCACGACGCCGCGGGCGATGAATTTGCGCTCCGGCGGCACGGACATGAGCGTCATGCCGTTGAGGAGGCAGGCGATGATCAACGCGCCGAGCAGCACGCCCAACACGGTGCCGCGTCCGCCGCGCAGGCTCACGCCGCCGATCACACAGGCGGCGACGGCATCGAGTTCCATCAAATCACCGACCGTCGTCGTCGAAGAGCCGGCATACGCGGTCTGCATGAAACCGGTGATGGCCACAATGGCCCCCATGCCGCTGTAAGCCGCGATCACCGTGCGTTTCATCGGCACACCAGAGACAAACGCGGCCTCGAAGTTTCCGCCGATGGCATACAAATGCCTGCCGAAGCTGGTGTGCTGCGTCACGGCGTAAACAATCATCGTCACGCAGCCAAGAATGAGCGACGGCAGCGGGATGCCGCGAAACTGGCCCGTGACGAGCACGAACAGCGCGATGGCCTGCGCGGTGATGAAGAGCCGCATGAAGGCCATTTCCTTGTCCTCCACGGCGAATCCGTGGGTGATGCGACGTTTGCGGGCGCTGAGAGTGGTGAAGATCAACGCCAGCACGAGCACGGCGGCAAGCAGCCAGCCAAACTGCGCCGGCAGGTAGTAGGTGGTGAGCAGCGAGTAGAGATTGCTCTGGCCTCCTGGAGCCACGGGCACGGTGGCGTTGTCGATGACGAGCCAGAACAGTCCTTTGAAGATCAAAAGAGCGCCCAAGGTGACGATGAAAGCAGGCATGCGCTCGCACACGATGAACGCGCCCATCGCCATCCAGATCAGCACGCCGCAGAGCAGCCCCAGGCCGAGCGCCGCAGGCGCTGGCAGGTGATGATGAAACACGAGCACACTGGCGATGCCGCCGAGCAATCCCACGCCGCTGCCGGCGGACAGATCGATGTGTCCGGGCAGAAGAATGAGCAGCATGCCCATCGCCAGCGTGGCGGTGATGGAAAGCTCCGTGGCGAGCATCGACAGATTGCGCGCACCGAGAAAGGCGGGCTCTTTGATCGCAAAGAACACACCGATCGCGAGCAAGGCGATGGCGATGGGCAGTTCTCGGAAGCGGACGTTCATGGCAGGGGAACGTAGGCCGGATGTGTTCGGCGGATTGTGTTGGGAAGACACTCAAGCATGCTACGCCGAACTATCCGGCTTTTGTGAGCCCCATGGCATGCGCCATCGCCACAGCCGGATAGTTTGGCGGCACAGTCATGTGCTTTGGCGGTGCCATTTGCGCCAAACACATCCGGCCTACGTAGCAGCTTGTTCATGCAAAGTCAGGCTCAGTTTTGTGATGCGAAAATGATTCCGATGATGATCAGCGCGATCACAACGGCGATGGTGATCTTCACCCAGCTCAGCGGATACTCGCCGGTGATCTTGCCTGTGGCTCCGTTCACGGCCACCTGGAAGCTCTTCGCGCCATACGTGTAGCTCAGCAGCCACACCGGCAGGAGCACATGCTTGAAGGTCTGCGCACTGTACTGCGGGGCGATCTGCAGATTGCGGCTCGTGTCACCGGGAATCTGCGCGGTGCACTGGCTGCGCAGGCTGCTGTCCATGCGGCCACGTGAGTCTTGCGCGGCCTGAATGAGATCGATCTGATACTGCTCGACGACCCAGCCGGAGAGATAACCCGGATCGTAGGGGAGCAGGTCGGTCGTGGTGGGAAAAGGCTGCAGCTTTTCGAGCAGACTCAAATGCACGCCTTTCGAAGCGGGCACGAGCACGTCATCGAAGTCGGTGCTGACGTGGCCGGAGGCGTACTCCCAGCGCGTGTGACGCGTGCGGTTCCCTTTGCTGTCGGTGGTGTAGTAATAGTAACCGGCCTCCGCCTCCCACGGGCACTCGGCATGCGCATCAAACGTCCAGTAGGGCAGATAAAGGCCGTGCAGTGTGTCCGTGAGCGCCTTCTGACCGAGCGCATTCGGCGCCCAGAAGTGGCTGGCATACCAACGGCGGATGTCCTCGCGCACCTGGCTCTCGGCGATTTTGAAGGGGAGCTGGCTGCCGGGGCGGATCGGCGTGCCGACATCGTCCACGGCAATGATGGCAGGCGATCCGCAGAAGTCGCAGTTCTGCGCCACGCGTTTTTCGTCGAAGACCGAGATGGCATGGCAGCTCTGGCATTTCACCGTCTTGCGCACGGCGGCCCAGCCACGCTGATCATCGGGAATGGCCCGCAGCATGGCGACGAGGTCGTTTTCCTCCACCAGGGTGCCATCGCTCTTCAATTCAGCGGGCGACTCGGTGCCGCAGTAGGGGCAGACGAGCGCATGCTTCGAGGGCGTCCAGACCGCCTCGGCTCCGCAGGCCGGGCAGGCAAACTTGGAAATGGCGGTGACTTCAGACATAAACGCAGGCCGGGTGAAAGCCGGCACGATTAACCGGAGAAATGCGAATCCTGTCCATTCCAAAAACCGGGGTGGAACATTTTGCCTTGCCAGGGGTTCGACGGACCCGTCACCATCCGACCACCATGAGATCCACCTTTCTTTTCCCGGCCCTGGCGCTCGTCCTGACGGCCTCTACCCACGCCGAAACCGTCAAAGACCGTGAAGGAGCGGTGCGCACTGAGAAGGCGACGATGGAAACCGACACGCGCTGGAACTGGAACGACCTCGACGGCGGCTTCCGTCTGGCCAAGACGACCGGCAAACCGCTGCTCGTCGTGCTGCGCTGCGTGCCCTGCATGTCCTGCGCCGGCATCGACGCCAGTGTGCTGCAGGAGCCGGAACTCGTGCCGCTGCTCGACCAGTTCGTCTGCGTTCGCGTCATCAACGCGAACGCGCTCGACCTCTCCCGCTTCCAGTTTGATTACGATCTGTCCTTCTCCGCGATCATGTTCAACGGCGACGGCACCATCTACGGCCGCTACGGTTCCTGGCTGCATCAAAAAGACCCGCTGAACAAAACGACGGCCAGTTTCAAGAAGGCGCTGGATGCCACGCTGGCGATTCATCAAGGCTATCCCGGCAACAAAGCGGCGCTCAGCGGCAAGCAGGGCGGCCCCGCCCCTTACCAAACTCCTGTCGAGTTTCCAACCCTCGCGGCGAAGTATCAGAGCAAGCTCGACTGGAACGGCAAAGTGGTGGCGAGCTGTGTGCACTGCCACATGGTCGGCGACGCCTTCCGCGCCTACTACCGCAGTCAGCGCCAGCCCATTCCGGTCGAATGGATCTATCCACAACCGTCCATTGAGACACTCGGCATCACATTGGCCACCGACGACATCGCCAAAGTGGAGGCGGTGGCAGACGGCTCGGCGGCCAATGCCGCCGGAATCCAGGCTGGAGACCATCTGACCCGCCTCAACGACCAGCCACTGGTCTCCATCGCGGATGTGAGCTGGGCCCTGCATCGCTCGCCAGATGCAGGCTCGCTCGCGGCCAGAATTCGCCGCGGAGACAAGGAGACCGACCTCGCCCTTGATCTCCCCGCCGGTTGGCGTTTGAAGTCAGACATCGGCAAACGCGTCGGCACCTGGCCCATGCGCGCCATGGCCTTCGGCGGCATGAAAATGGACGATATTCCCGATGAAGAGCGCTCAACGCTTGGCCTCGGCAAGGATCAGATGGCCCTGCGCATCTTCCACGTCGGCCAGTACGGCGAACACGCCAAGGCCAAAAAAGCAGGCTTCCAGAAGGACGACATCCTCGTCGAAGTCGGCGACCTCAAGCAGCGCATCACCGAAAGCGCCATCATCGGCCACCTCCTGCGGCACCATCTGCCGGGCGAGCAACTGCCCGCCGTCGTCCTGCGAGGTGGGAAGCGAGTGGAACTGAAGCTGCCACAGCAGTGAAACTGGAGCGCACGCGTCCCGCGTGCTGTTTCTCGCGTCCTCGCGGGAAACCGTTCGAGGACAAACGCTCGCTAGTTTGATGATCTGCGGAGAAACCACGCGTTGGACCGGCCTTCAGCGGGGACGCTGAAGGCTGCACGCGAGACGCGTGCGCCCCTATTTTCCCGCTAAAATCCCGGTTGCATTCCCGGCTTCGACCTGCATTATCCACGCCCCCGCGAGTCCGCCCCTCAATTCGCCGTTGGTCTCCGTGCCTGCCTCTCTTCGAGATGTGCAGGATTCTCGCCCGGAGGTAACCCGGCCATATCATACATCCTATGTCAGTACGTCTTGCTCGATTCGAGATGCCCAGCCGCCTTGTGAAAAACGAGGCCACGGCAACCGAAACCTACGCCCAGTTCATCGCCGAACCCTTCGATAAAGGTTACGGCCACACGATTGGCAACTCCCTCCGCCGCGTCCTCCTCCCCTCCCTGGAAGGCGCCTCCATCACCTCCGTGAAGATTCGCGGTGCGGAACATGAATTCACTACGCTCCCCGGCGTGCTCGAAGACGTGGTTCAGATCATCCTGACTCTCAAGAAAGTCAGCTTCAAGCACCACAGCGACGCCAAGGAGCCCCGCCTGCTTTCCATCCTGGCCGACAAGGAAGGCCCCGTCACCGCCGGTGACATCAAGGACGACAACCACTACGAAGTCATCAACAAGGACCTCGTCATCTGCACGCTCGACCGCAAAACGAAGTTCGAATGCGAATTCGAAGTCCGCGTTGGCCGCGGTTTCTCCACCTGGGAGGAAAACAAGCGCGTGGACACCCCCATCGGCGTCATTCCGATCGACTCGATCTACAGCCCCGTCACCCGCGTGAAGTACGCGGTCGAAAACACCCGCGTCGGCCAGAACACCGACTATGACAAGCTGGTGCTCGACATCTGGACCGACGGCCGCATCACCCCGCAGGACGCCCTCCTGCAGTCCGCCGCCATCCTGCGCCATCACCTCGACGTCTTCGTCAACTACGACGACAAGGCCGTCGAATTCGAAGCCGCCCCGGAAGCCCAGAGCGAGGAAAACAGCGAGCTGCGCAAGCTCCTGAACATGAGCGTCAACGAGATCGAACTCTCCGTCCGCGCCGCCAACTGCCTCAACAACGCCAACATCACGAGCGTCGGCCAGTTGGCGATGAAGACCGAGGGCGAAATGCTCCGCTATCGCAACTTCGGCAAGAAGTCCCTCACCGAGATCAAGGAAAAGCTCGCCGAGCTTGGCCTGTCTCTCGGCATGAAGTTCGATCCCGCGCTGCTTGAGGCCACCCCCGGCGGTGTCTCCCTCCTCGCCCGCAGCAGCATGATCGGCGACGACGATGAAGAAGCCGACTCCCTCGACTTCACCAAGCTGGTGGACAGCCACCTTCCGGACGTCGATGACGAGGAGTAATCAATCACAGGTAGAAAGACTTATTTAGGACATGAAACACGGAAGAAAAATCGTCAAACTTCAGCGCAAGCAGGACCACCGCGACGCGCTGCTCATGAATCTCACGTGCTCGCTCATCGAGCACCGCCGCATTCGCACCACGCTCGCCAAGGCCAAGGCCCTTCGCCCCTACGCGGAGAAGCTCGTCACCCTCGGCAAGCGCGGCACCCTGCATGCGCGCCGCACCGCCCTCTCCTCGCTGCGCCACAAGGACAGCGTGAAGAAGCTCTTCGAAGAGATCGCCGTCGCCTCCAAGGACCGCGTCGGTGGCTACACCCGCATCACCAAGCTCGGCCAGCGCCGCAGCGACTCCGCCCCGATGGCCTACATCGAGTGGGTCGATGCCTATGTGCCCAAGGCCGCCGCCGCCCCTGAAGCTGAAGCCGCCGCCGAACCTGCCGCCGAAGACGCAGCACCCAAGAAAAAGGCTCCTGCCAAAAAGAAGGCCGCTCCGAAGAAGAAAGCTGCCGCTGCTGAATAAGCTGGCGTCTCTCCTCGAGAACCCCTCCAACGCGGGAGTCGCAAGACTCCCGCGTTTTTTTGTATCTGCAATCGTACCGAAACCGGGCACTCGGGTATCAGCATGAGGCCTTGCGCGCCGATGGTGTCCGCCTTCCATGCGGATCACCATGGAATCCACCCTCAAAATCGCCCTCGTTGGCGCCGGCATGTTCGGCGGAGATGTTCACGCGCGTGCTTACGCGGATTTGCAGCGCTTCGGCATCGCCGGGCAGCTCGCGCGTGTCGGGCTGGACAAATACTCGCGCGAACTCGCGGGGGTGAAGTTTGACCTCGTCGCCGTGGCCACGCGCAGTGAGAAGTCAGCGCAGAAGGCCGCCGCCGCTTTCAAGGACCTCACCGGCCACGAGCCGCGTGCCTTTCACGGCGATGAACCGTGGAATGACATCTTGAAGGCCTTTCCCGATCTCGATGTGATGGCGGTGGCCACGCCGGACCATCTGCACACGCAGCCGATCCTGGCCGCGCTGGCCGCAGGTGTGCATGTGTTGACGGAGAAGCCGATGTGCCTCTCGATTCAGGAGGCGGATGAGATCATCGAGGCCGCGAAGGCGAAGAATTTGATCGTCGCCGTGGACATGCACAAGCGCTACGACCCTGACCACCTGCGCATCCGCGATGACATTCAAAACCGCATCGGCGCGCCGCTCTACGGCACCGCGTACCTCGAAGAACCGCTCGAAGTGAGCACCAGCACCTTCAAGTGGGTGGAAAGCAGCGATCCCTTCAGCTATGTCGGCCCGCATTGGACGGACCTCATCTGGAGCTACTACAAGTCGAAACCCGTGAGCCTCACCGCCGTGGGCCAGAAGAAGCGTCTCATACGCGACGGCATCAACGCCTTCGACGCCGTGCAGGTGCGCGTGGACTACGACAACGGCATGTCGATCAACTACCACAACAACTGGATCACGCCCGCCGACTTTGAAGGCCCGGTGAATCAGGGGCACGAAATCCTCGGCGCGGACGGCAAGGTGGAGAGTGACCAGCAGTACCGCGGCTTTCGCTGGTGGAACGCCGGTGGCGGCTCCCGCACGAGCAACAACCACTTCACCCGTGAAGTTCAGCGCCCTGATGGCAGCAAGGGTTACATCGGTTACGGCGTCGATAGTCTGACAGTAGGCCTGGTGGCGGTCTGCCGTGTGAAATTCGCCCAGGAGTCACGCGATGCTGTCGCGGAACTCTATCCCACCGCTGAAGAGGCCCGCATCACCTGCGCCATCGTCGATGCCGCCGCCCGTGTGCGTGATTTGAACTGGAAATACCTTCAGGAAGGCAAGGGAGCGACCGTCACCGCACGCTTTGGTCCGGACGGTATCACCATCATCGATCCGAACGCCGCAGAGGTGTTTCAGAGCATCTACGACAAGGCGCTTTGAGGAGCGGTGGAGAATGTATAGGTTGACACGCCGCTAGTCTGTTCATACTCAGACACTTCAACCCCACGAGACACAAACCTATATGATCCTATCTGCCGCCCACCTTCGCCGCGCCGCCGCGCTTCAAGAAAAAATCGAAACCTTGCAGCATGAGCTGGCTCAACTGCTCGGCAGTCCCTCCACATCATCGGCTGCTGGAAAGCCCGCTAAAAAGAAACGCACCATGTCCGCCGCCGCGCGCAAGAAGATCGCCGCCGCGCAGCGTAAACGCTGGGCCAAGCAGAAGTCCGAAGCTGCTGCCACTGAGAAGAAGGGCAAGTAATCATTCCTCATCCGGTCTGAACGACCGCACGAGAAGGCTCCGGCTGATCAAGCCTGGAGCCTTTTCGTTTTGCCGCCATCGCCCCTTGTGGAGCCGGTCTGCTTGCGAAACCCGGAAAGCACGATAGTCATTCCGCATGATTGGCCGCTGGTTCAAACTGCGTCGCGCGCGCCAGGCACTGGCAGCGCAAGACCCGTCGAAACGGAAAGCCGGGCTGGAAATGATTTCTGATCTCGAGGATCCACAGCTCGCAGATCTCGTGGCCAGGATGGCGGTGGCCGACCCGGACATGGACTGCCTCATGGCTGCGCGTGAAAAGGTGCTCAAGCACAGCTCACCGCGCGTTGTCAGCGCCCTGCGCCATCATCTGCTCATGTCCTGGGAGCTCGGCACCCGGCGGTGTGCCGCCGAGATTTTGGGCAGCATCGGCGGCCAGGATGCCATGCATGCGCTGGCACGAGGCGTCGAGGATTTCACTTTTCGCCAGGCCCAGGAGCTTTGCGTCCGCGCACTCGGCAAGATCCGTGATCCGGCGGTCATCCCGCTGTTGAAAAAGATCGCGGATGACTCCTTCTGGTATCCCAGCCGTAAAAAGCGCGTCGGCGGATCAGGCATCGACATTGGCTACGATGAACACGCGGTGGCACGGGAGGATGCCAGGGTGCGCGAAGCCGCGCTGGAGACCCTCGCCAGCATCGGTGGTGACGAGGTGATCGCCATCATCCGCCGCCACATCAAGGATTACGACGTCTTGGTTCGCGGCACTGCCGGGCGTCTGCTGAAACAGTTGGAAACGCCGCAGGCCTGAGCCTCGCGCTCACTTCACAAACATCGGATCATCCGGATTACCCTTGCTGAGCAGATAGGCCATCAGATCGAGGACGTCGTCCTCCTTGAGCATGAAGAGCAGGCCGGGCGGCATCATGCTGATCTTGCTCTCCTCGGTCTTCACCACGTCCTTCACATCCACATTGGTGAAGTTGTTCGGGTCCATCATGTTCGTGCAGACCATCATGATGTCCTCCTTCATGTTGGCGATGCGTCCCACGACCACGCTGCCGTCCTTCTTGGTGAAGACAGTGCTGCCGTATTGGTCGCTGATCTCCTTGCTGGGCTCCAGGATGTGCTCCAGCAGGTCGCGCGGGCTGTATTTGCCAGCCACGGAGGTCAGATCAGGGCCGACGGCACCACCCTCATTGTTGAATCGATGACAGGCGAAGCACGTGGCC
>DAORHS010000003.1:0-28303 GCA_035438165.1 Prosthecobacter sp. | reverse complement strand
AAACAGGACACCGGCGATCATCAAATCACGGTTCAAGTTCGGATAAACTCCCGCGATCGCCACCGCACAGCGCATCATCTGCGCGACGTGCTCCACAAGACCACCACGACGCGCGTGATGGTTCCGGCGCGCGGCTCCCGTGCGACGAAAACGCTCACCAAAACGTTCGAGGAACAGCAGGCACAACTTCAGCAGCCGGGGATCACGGATCGATCCAATGAAGACCTCGATCTCGGCGTAATCCGCCTTCTGGCGTGCGGCGAGATCGGGATCGCCCAGCAGCAGCGTGCTCGTTTCCTCCTCTGAAAGGGACCGCATCTGCACCTGACGCGGCTCCAGGCCGTACTTCCCCTCCACCCACTGCCCGGCGAGCTGGATGAAGGCGTTTCGTGCGAGTTTGGCCGCGTCGTGAAACAGCGGGTTGTTGTCAAACACACGCCAGACGAACGAATCCCCAGCATCAACGAGTTTCACCTCGAAAAACGGGCTGCCGGAGCTGGTGGCCTTCTCGATGCGCGACTCGACCTGCAAGTGCAGGCGATAGGGCTGTGGCGCCTGATTCGCGACCTGCCGGAGCTGCGTGATCGTGATCAGGTCGAGGTCGTCGGCGCGGGCATCTTCCATGCCGCCAGATTGGCCGTGGAGCACACCCGGCGTCAAGAACGAAGCACTTTTCACATCGGGAGCTGGGCGATCTCCTTCCACGGCCCCTGCCTCAGCACGATGTCGGGAACAAGTGACTGCCACTGGGGATCGCGAGCGTGCACCATCTTGCGGACTTCGGCGCTGGTGTGAAAAAGAAACTCCTGGGCGGCCGGAACCTCGATGGAACGGACACAGTGGGCGGCGGTGATGTAGCGCAGCAGATGCTTCTGCTCGCGGGTGACGCGGGCATCCTGCGCCCCGAGGATACCGCCGCTCATCGGATCGCCCATGGGATAGACGTACAGACGCACCTGGTTTTTAAAGAGTCGGCCAAAGGCTTCGAGCAGCCCGCCTTCGAGATCAGCGCACCAGCGCTCATTGAAGAGCTCCTCAAACAGGGGCAGTCCGAGCACGATGCCGATGGGCTTCTGCGTATGCCGGGCGAGATAACTGCTCACCCGGTGGAACTCGGGGTAGCGTGAAATCAGCACGTTCTTGCCCAGCGCCTGGAGGATGTCCGCGCGGGCGAGGAACTCGCTGTCAGGCACTTCGGAGCCGCCGGCCAGGAGGTTGTGCATGGTGATCTCGAGAAGCTCGATGTTATCATGCGCAGCCTCGCCAAAGTCAGCCCGGAACGCGGCCTGACCGCGCTCGATCATGTCGAGATTGAGCTTGGTGATGGGATCAAAACTGCCGCGCTTGAGCAAGACCGGCTTCTTGTAAAGCACATCGGACGCCTGCCAGATTTCGCCGTCCGCACCGAAGAGGGCGGCGTCGGCAAGCCCGAGACGCACGAGTTTGAGAGCCACAAGGCGGTCTTGAAATTCGGCAGCGGTGAATGCGGGGCCGCTGAAGTCGATCATGTCGATCTCGACGCGTTTGCGATTGAGATCATCCAGCAGGCTTTGCAGCAACATGGTGAGATCATCGCGCAGGTGGAAGGTGGCGTAGAGCAGGTTCACCCCGAGGATGCCGAGCGCGTCCGCCTGGCGTGCGTGGGTGTCTTCCAGCAGGCGGACGTGCATCTGAATGTCATTGCTCGGTCCGCCGGGCTCGGCTTGAAAGCGCAGGCCGAGCCAGCCGTGACATTCCTCGTTGGTGTCGCGATAGGATCTGGCACGGACGGTATCGGCAAGTGTGAAGAAGGTGGTCGTCGCTCCCCGTTGAGGGGTAAGTCGGCGGAGCAGCATCGGGTACTCATGTTCAAGCATGGCACACATGCGCTGGCGCGAGACGTAGCGGGTGGCCTTGCCGTAGATCTCGTCGCTCACGATCATGTCATACGCGGACATGCTTTTGGCAACGGTGCCGGAAGCGCCGCCCGCGCGGAAGAACCAGTTCGCGATCTCCTGCCCGGCACCGATCTCTGCGAAGGTGCCGTAGATGCCATGGGAAAGATTGAGTCTGAGAGCTTTTTCAAGGGTTCCGGGGCGTGCGCTGGCAGAGTTCATGGAGTGATTTTATGATGCGCATGCACTCGGGCGATGCACGAAGCATTTGAAGGCGGTTCCGGCTCCGTCGGGGTCGATCAGATGGGCGGGGGCCTTCTGCGCATGCAGGAACTCGGCCAGAATTTGACCCGAAATCTCCTCCACGCCCAGCGCGGTGAGCCACGCGCGATAATCGGTGAAATTGATGTCGGCCGTGATGTCCTGACGGCCGGGGTTGGCATAAACGTCGGATCCGGTGAGCCGCTGGTGCAGCAGGTAGGCGCGCAGCGTACCGTGCGGACGGCGGTGGTAAAGCTGCGGAAACTCATCGCCGTAGTCGATGGTGAGCATGGCCCCGCTTTTCCAATGCGGAGTCCACGTTTGCAGCCAGCCGTGAATGCTGGGGTGTAACTCGCAGCGCTGACCGTCCGGAAAAGCGGTGTGACGAAGTACACTGAAATGGGATGGATCGAGCTGATGCGGATGCAGGCCCTCCGGCACCCACGCTTCCAGCCAGCGCTGCTCGGCGGCGTTCCATTGCACGAGCGTGGCGGGAAAGGCATCGAGCAGTTCGTTGTGGTAGATGAACGCGCCACCCTGGGCGTGATCGAGGGCGGATTCGAGGGTGGTGTGCCAGTGGACCTGGACGCCGTGTTTCTCCTGCTGCTGCTGACACAGCACCGGGGATGTCTCGACGATGTGAAAGGTGAAGCGGCGGCGCTGCCACCAGCCGAGCGCCCGGCGCACGGACTGCATGAGGGATCCGTCGCCTGCGCCCACCTCGATGACGTGGCGCACACGAGGCTGCCGTTGAGACTCGGCCTTCAGCCACGCAGCGACAGCATGACCGAGAGCCGGTGAGAGCGTGGCGGAGGTGCTGAAGTCTCCGCGTGCTCCCACGGTGCGAATATGACGGGTGTAGTAGCCACGCTCGGGGTCGAACAGGGCACGAGCCATGAATGCGGAAAACGGCTCAGAAGCTGCGGATGATTTCATCGGCGATGATCTCCAGGCCCTCACGCACGATGTGATCCGGCTGCGAGTAGGTGAGGCGCAGGCATTCGTGCGGATGACGCCAGTCTTTGTCCAGGCCGTAGGAGAAGTAGTGGCCGGGAATGACGAGCACCTTGCGTTCTTTGAGGCGGCGATAGAGTTCCTTCGCCGGAATGGGCAGTCCGTTGATCCAAAGCCAGAGGAAGAAGGCGCCCTCCTGCGCATGCAGAGCCCAGGGAACACGATCACCAAGAGCGGAGGCAAGAACGGATTTGGCGTAGTCGGAGCGCTCGCGGTAGAACGGGCGGATGACTTCGGGGCCGAGCCTGATCAATGTGTCGTCTTTGAGCAGAGGCTGCAGGAGCGCCTGTCCGAGGTTGCCATTGGCGAGCGAAACAATGGCGTTCATGTTCGACAGCGCCTTCACGATGTGTGGATCAGCAACGATCATGGCGGTGCGAACACCGGGAAGCCCCACCTTGCTCATGCTGATGCTGAAGATCATTCCCGGCTGCCATTTGGGCTGGAAGCCGTTGTGAATGACGCCGGGGAAGGGGTGGCCGTAGGCGTTGTCGATGATCAGCGGAATGCCGTGCGCCGCACTGAGCGCCTGCAGGCTGTCGAACTCGTTTTGCGTGAGGACATTGCCCGTGGGATTCGTCGGGCACGAGACACACATCGCGGCGATGTCAGGCGTGATGCGCAGACGGTCGAAATCGACGTGGTATTTGATTTCGTGCGGGCCGGTTTCCGTGATGCGCGGAAGACAGGCGGTAAACTGGCCTTCGGCGAGCGCCTGATTGGCGTAGCCGATGTATTCGGGCAGCAGCGGAAAGAGAATGCGACGTTGGGTGGAGCCGGTTTGCCCCGCGAGGAGATTGAAGAGCAGAAAAAAGGCACATTGAGAGCTGGGCATCACCGCGATGTTGTCCTGCGTGACTTCCCAGCCGCACTCGCGCTTCAAAAAGGCGGCGAAGGTTTCGCGGAAGAGCGGGTTGCCGCCGGGCGGGTCGTAATTGAGCAGGGCACGGTCGATGCTGCCATCGTCGAGCATGGCGTGCATGCGCTGACGCCAGAGCTCCTGCACGGCGGGAATCGCGGCGGGCTGGCCACCTCCGAGCATGCGCATGTCGGGGTGCGTGGTGAGCGCGGCTCCGCAGTCGTCCATGAGCTCCTGGATTCCGCTGGGACCCGCGAGACGCCGGCCGATGTCTGAGAAGTGAGTTTGCATCAGGAGACAATCGAGGTTTGTACCCAGTCACGGATATTGAAGCCTGGCGCGGCTTTTTCAATCTGCCACAGACGTGATACAGTATACGGCAGGTAGTTGCCGCGTGGCTCGGGGGCTTGCAGGGCTGCGTCGATAGGGTCCAAATTCTCTAAAATACGGCTTGGATACCCCTCAGGATGGATAAAAACTGCCGCGAGGCAAGGCGGTGCTTTGAATTGAAATGAGGGGGCCGTTGTCATAATCTCCCATCCCATGAAGATCGTCCCTGCCCTTCTTACCTCAGCTCTGCTTTGCGCCCTGCTGGCTTCCTGTGCCTCTTCCACCATGGACAGCATACCGACTCTGGCAGAACTGAGCGCCTATGAGAAAGTCGTTCATTCGAGATTCCAAGGCGAGTACGACTCTCTCGAGAAACAGCGCGCCCACGGAGCGATCAGCCAGGCAGATTACATGGAACACAAGCGCCGCCTCGACTCCAAAGTGTCAGAAGAGGTGAACAACGCGGCCTGGCAGAAGCACTATCTTGCGGAATCCGAACGCAAGGCCGACGGAGTTCCTACGCCGGACAATCCCATTGCTCTGAATTCAGGGCTGGCATCGGGATCGTTTTACCAGCCGTCCAGCCAGACTTTTGGAACTGCGGCGGGCATCGGAGGCTCGGCAGGCATCGGCAGCATACGTGCCGCCAATGAACAGATCGGCCAGGGAAAGAGCACTCGCAATGATGCGATGTCTGCGGGCGGGACCTATCTGTCCCAGCCGCCACCCGGCTCGATCTATGACGATGACGTGAAGCGATAAGACGACGTTTCGAAAAAAATGAAAGCCCTGTGAGGACTGCTCCCCACAGGGCTTTTGATGACGGATTGCTCCGCCACACTGACCTCACAAGGAGGCCAATGCGTTACTTCTTCTTCTTGGCGGCGGCCTTCTTGGCAGCTTTTTTCGCAGGGGCCTTCTTGACGGCCTTCTTTGCAGCTTTCTTGACGGCCTTCTTTGCAGCTTTCTTAGCCATAGTGTTTGTCCTCTGTTTGTTGTTGGTTGCTTTGTTGTTTTGTTTTGCCGCAGAAGCAGCCGACTTTGCAGCCGGCTTGCTACCACGGACATTTTTTCCTGCGGCAGCCTGGGCGGCTGCACGCTTTTCTTCGATCGCGGCCTGCGCTGCGGCAAGGCGTGCGACGGGAACTCGGAAAGGACTGCAACTCACATACGTGAGGCCCACACGATGGCAGAATTTAACGCTGTCTGGGTCACCACCGTGCTCGCCGCAGATGCCCAGCTTGATGTCGGGCTTGGTCTTGCGGCCTTTTTCGATAGCGATCTTGATCAGCTGGCCAACACCAGTTTGATCAAGCGTGGCAAAAGGGTTCTTCTTGAAGATCTCGTTCTCGGTGTAAGGCATCAGGAAGCTGCCCATGTCATCACGGCTGATGCCGAGCGCGGTCTGAGTGAGATCATTGGTGCCGAAGCTGAAGAACTGCGCCGTCTCGGCGATTTCATCAGCCGTGAGTGCCCCACGCGGCACCTCAATCATGGTGCCGACGAGATAATCGAGCTTCACTTTTTTCTCGCTCATCACTTCTTTTGCCACTTTATGCACGATTTCCACCTGAAGGTCGAGTTCTTTCTTGAAGCCGACGAGCGGAATCATCACCTCGGGCTTCACCTTGATCTTCTGCTTCGCCACATCAGCGGCAGCTTCGAAGATTGCGCGCGCCTGCATCTCGGTGATCTCCGGATATGCGATGCCAAGACGGCAGCCGCGATGTCCGAGCATTGGATTGAATTCGTGAAGCTGCTGCACCCGTGCGGTGACAACATCAACGGTGACGCCCATTTTCTTCGCGAGCTCAGCCTGCGCTTTCGCTTCATGCGGCACGAATTCGTGCAGCGGGGGATCCAGCAGGCGGATGGTGGCAGGAAGACCTTTGAGGGCCTTGAAAATGCCGGTGAAGTCTTCGCGCTGATACGGCAGCAGTTTGGCGAGCGCTTTTTTGCGGTCGGCGACGTTGTTCGCGAGAATCATTTCACGCACAGCATCAATGCGGTCACCTTCGAAGAACATGTGCTCCGTGCGGGTGAGGCCGATGCCCTGAGCCCCGAACGCGATGGCGTTCTGAGTCTGCTCAGGATTATCCGCGTTCGTGCGGACCTGCATGCGTGTCGCCTTTCCACACCAGTTCATGAGCTGCTGGAAGCTCTTGAATTTTTCGGTGCCCTGCGCGGCCTTGTCGCCGTGCAGCATGCCGGTGATGATCTCGGATGGAGCGGTCTTGAGCTGGCCACCATACACAATGCCGCTGGTGCCATCGATGGAGAGATAATCGCCCTCACTGAACGTCTGTCCGGCAACGGTGACCGTCTTCTTGTCGTAGTCGATTTCGAGAGCAGAAGCACCGCAGATGCAAACCTTGCCCATCTGGCGGGCGACGAGCGCCGCGTGGGATGACACACCACCGCGGGCGGTGAGGATGCCTTCCGCGGCGATCATGCCGCGAAGATCTTCAGGGCTGGTCTCATTGCGGACGAGAAGCACCTTCTCACCTTTTTGCTCGGCGACGACGGCACGATCGGCATTGAGGTAGATCTTGCCGGAGGCAGCGCCGGGGCCGGCGGGGAGACCGGAGGCGATGGCCTTGGCCTTTTTCACGTCGGCAAGATCGAAGATCGGGGCGAGAAGCTGGTCGAGTTGGTCGGCCGGGTTGCGCAAAATGGCGGTTTCCCAGTCAATGAGCTTTTCCTTCACCATGTCCATGGAGAACTTCAGGGCGGCGGCCGCGGTGCGCTTGCCATTGCGGGTCTGCAGCATGAACAGCTTGCCTTCCTGAATGGTGAACTCGACATCCTGCACATCCTTGAAGTGCTTCTCGAGCTTCTGACGGACCAGAAGAAGTTCCGCATAAGACTTCGGCATCTCCTTGGCGAGCTGAATAACGGGCTCCGGAGTGCGCACACCGGCGACGACGTCTTCACCCTGGGCATTGATGAGGAACTCACCATAGAATTCGTTGGCGCCGTTGGCAGGATTGCGCGTGAAGGCCACGCCTGATCCGGAAGTCGGCCCCGTGTTGCCAAACACCATCGCCTGCACGTTCACGGCAGTGCCCCATTCGGCAGGAATGTTGTACTTGCGACGATAAACGATGGCACGGTCGTTCATCCAGCTTCCGAAGACGGCGCCAGCCGCGCCGCGGAGCTGATCCCAGGGATCGCTCGGGAACACATGCCCGGTGCGCTCTTTGACGAGCTGCTTGAACCGCTTCACCAGCTCCTGCTGGTCGGCGGCGGTGAGATCGCTGTCGAGAATGTCCTTGTGATAGGTCTCGTGCTTGTAGCTCTCGATGATGACTTCGAAGGGTTCGTGGTCTTCGCCTTCACGCTTTTGCACTCCAAGAACAACGTCACCATACATCTGGACGAAGCGGCGGTAGCAGTCCCAGGCAAAGCGCTCGTTGTTCGTGGCCGCGACGAGCGAGAGCACCGTCTGGTCATTCAATCCGAGATTGAGGATCGTGTCCATCATGCCGGGCATCGAGTCGCGGGCGCCGGAACGCACGGCCACAAGCAGCGGGAAGCCTTTGGCGTCTCCAAACTTGTAACCCATGATCTTCTCCATGCCCCGGACCGCGTTTTCCATCTGCGATTGAAGCGCGGCAGGATAGGTCTTCTTGTTCTGATAAAAGTAAGTGCAGACGTCGGTGCTGATGGTGAATCCTGGAGGCACCGGCAGGCCGATGCGGCTCATCTCAGCGAGGTTGGCACCTTTGCCACCAAGCAATGCTTTCATGGAACCATCGCCGTCCGCTTTTCCTGCTCCGAAAAAATAAACGTACTTTTTTTTGTCTGCGCTGCCCTTGGATGCTTTCTTTGCCATAAATGTTTCGGACCGTCTGATGCGATCCGTGGTTGTGTGTTCTGTGGGGGTTGAAGCGCGGATTTAAATCGTCGGAGTATATGATGCAAGCATTAGTTAACAATCAAAAGCTCGCCATCACCACGCCTTGCCAACGATCTTCAGGTGCGTTGACAGCCATTCTGTCGAAGTTGGCGCCGGCTCACGACAAGTATTGACGCCACATCGCAAAAACGATTAAATGACGGGTACGCAACGCCAACCGTCTTGAACAAATCATCGCACCTGAGCCTGCGGAAACCCATCCAAACCAAGATCATGAAAATCAAACTCCGCTCCAACCCCTTTGCTCCCACGGGCTTTACGCTCATTGAGCTGCTGGTGGTGATCACCATCATCGCCATTCTTGCCAGCTTGGTCGTGAGCCAGGCCAATAGACTGATGGCAGATACGCGGAAGCTGCAGGTGCAAACGGTCCTCAAGGATCTGCGCATGGCCATCTCGAGCTATCAGCTCGAATATAACCGCTATCCCGTGAATCCCAGCCTTCTCAGCGGAGGAGATTCGGGGCAGGACATTCAGGCGCTGCTGACTGATGAGAACAGCGGCATCGTTGACGCCTTGATGAGTTCATCATCGACATCCTCCGGCGGGTCGAGCGGATCCACCAATCTCAATCCAAGAGACATCAAGTTTATCGACCTCCCCATCGCGAAAAACGGAAAGTTTGGTCTCGTCAATGCTCAGTCACCCTACAAGCTGGTGGACCTCTGGGGACAGCCCTACTATGTGTTGCTGGATACCAATGGCGACAAGCAGGTGATGAATCCCGACCTGAACAATTCCGACCCGGCGATTGCCCAAAACACCATCAGTCCGCCCCCTCAAATGCTGCCCACTGAGATCGCCATTTACAGCATCGGCCTGGACAAGACGCCCCAGACCAAGGATGACGTCGTCTCCTGGCGGTCTAAATAAGCCCCATCCAGAAGGTTTGAATTCACGAGCGCAGCGGGAAGATCCGCTGCGCTTTTATTTTGAGCTCAGGTCAGGCGCATTTCGCCAGCAGCTCGCCTGCCTTGGCAGGATCGACCCTCTCATAGAAGTCGTCCTCGATCATGCAGACAGGGCCAAAACCACAGCTCGCGAGACATTCGGCAAACTCAATGCTGTACTTGCCATCGGGACTCACCGCGATGGGGTGATGATGATCTGTGTGAGAGCGGTCGATGTTCCCGGCTTTGCAGAGAGCGTCCATCAGCTCGTAGCTGCCCGCCATGGCGCACGAAAGCGTACGGCAGACCCGGATGTGATACTTGCCGAGAGCGGCCTGGCGAAAGCCTGGATAAAACGTCACCACTTCGAGCACCTGGATCGGTTCCAGCCCCAGCTTGGCGGCCACCCAGTTCACCGCCTCATCGCCGATGAAGCGGAAGTGCTCCTGCACCAGATGCAGCAGCGGCAGCACGGCGCTGCGTTTTGAGACGGGGTAATGCGAGATCGCCTCGTCCATGCGTTTTTCCAATTCGACTGGAACTTCAAAGGCCATGCGTGCGTGTCTCGGATGAAAAGGTTGGGATGTATCAGCGGTCACACTCGCCCATGACGAAGTCCAGGCTGCCAAGCACCGCAGGAATGTCGCTGAGCATGTGGCCGGGGATCAGTTTGGAAATGATGCTGAGATTGAGGAAGGAGGGGGCGCGGATTTTCAGGCGATGCGGCACGCCGCCGCCCGTGCTGTTGATGTAGAAGCCGAGTTCGCCCTTGGGATTTTCGGCGGCAAAATAGACTTCGCCTGCGGGAGCATCAATCCCCTGGGTGGCAATGATGAAGTGGTGGATCAGCTCCTCCATCTTCATCAGGACTTTTTCCTTCTTCGGAAGGAGTCCCTTGGCATCAGCCACGTTGATGGGGCCTTCCGGCAACGTGGCGAACACCTGCCGCAGGATGCGCACGCTCTGGCGCATCTCTTCCATGCGGACGAGGTAGCGGTCATAGCAGTCGCCCTTCGTGCCAATGGGCACATCGAACTCGTACTTGTCGTAATCGAGATACGGCTGCGCCTTGCGGAGATCGTGTTCGACGCCGGAACCGCGCAGATTCGGACCGGTGAGACCGTAGCCAATGGCGTCCTCCTTGGAAATCACGCCGATGTCCTGTGTTCGATCGATGAAGATGCGATTGCGTGAGAGCAACTTGTCGATCTCGTCGATCACAGGCTCCAGTTCATCAAGGAAGTGCTTCACCGCTCCCACGAAGCCCGGAGGCAGGTCGCGGATCTGGCCGCCCACGCGGGTGTAGCTGGTGGTGAAACGGGCGCCCGTGAGCTGCTCGCACAGATTGTAGATCTTCTCACGCTCGGTGAAGGTGTAGAGGAACACCGTCATGGCTCCGACATCCATCGCAAACACCCCGACTCCGAGCATGTGGGCGGAGATGCGCGCCAGCTCGCAGCAGATCACGCGGATCGCCTTGCCGCGTTCAGGAACCTCCCAGCCCATGAGTTTCTCCACGGCAAGCGCATACGCCACGTTGTTCGCCAGCGGGGCCAGGTAATCCAGCCGGTCCGTGTAGGGCACAAACTGATTGTAGTGCATGTTCTCGGCGATCTTTTCGTCGCCACGATGCAGGAAGCCCACATCAGGATCGGCCTTGGTGATGATTTCGCCGTCCAGTTCCAAGATCAGGCGCAGCACGCCGTGGGTCGCCGGGTGGCTGGGGCCCATGTTGAGCACCAGTTTCTCGCCCACGATGTCCGTCGTGGTTTCTTCCACGGCTTCGAGCTGCCGGGCCGCTTTGGCGGCAGTGTCCGGGGCCTCGTATTCTCGGGTGACGGTGGGCATGAAAAGCAGGGGGCTGATAGCAGGCGTGAAGGGTATCTATCTACGCTGCCCAAAGAGCGGCAAGGCGATTTTGTGAAAAATTTCACAAGCCTCGCCTTCGTGCGCCATTGGTGTCAGCAGCACTCTTATAATAGGCGGCTCCTTTCCTGGAAGTTGCCCCCCTGCCCGGTCTGAGACAGACTGACGCCCGCCATGCCATCCCCTTCCCGCCTCAACCCCTGCCAGCGTGCCACGGCACTGGCAGGCTTTTGGCTTCTCGTGGCCGGATGGGCTACGGCAGAGGCTGCCCCACCCGCCGACGGCATCCTGGATGACACCCGGGCGCTTTCTGCGGAAACTCATCGTCTGCTCGCGGAGGAGCTGAACCAGTTCCGCCAGGATTTGAAGTGTGAGGCCTGGATTACGGCATCGAGCTTCACCCCCGCAGGTCTGACCGTCCGAAAAGAGGCTCAGATCAAACGACGCGAATGGAGCGGGACGCGCCCCGCCGTGCTCATGGCCTACGACCGCGCCAGCAACAGCAGCGCCATGTCCTTTGCCCCCGACTTCTGGGAGAAATACCCCGCCGCCGAGCTCGTCGAGATCATGCAGGAGACGCGCCGGATCCTGATCGACACCAAGCTCACGCTCGACGAACGCCTCGCCCTCGCCACGCGCGCATGGATCGACAGGCTGCGTGCCATGGAAACCGTGCGGCTGAAACAATCCCTCTGGATTCAGCGTGGCGAAAAACGCTTTGCGCTCGCCACACTCATCGTCCTTGCCGCAGGTGCCGTCGTGGCCGCCTTGCTCGGCTTCGCGTCCCGTCGGCGCAGCACACGCGCGAACCACCGTTTTTTATTCCCGGAGGTGCAGGTGGGCATGCGCTTCGGTGCCGCTTATGGAGGCGGAGTGACGGCCGAGATCAAAACCAATGCGGCGTCGCAGTGACACGCGTCATTCGTCACTCGTCTTGGTGCCATCCGGCTTGAGTCCCATGCCTTCCAGCTTCTTGTCGAGCTGCTCCACATACTTCCACGGCAATTTCTTGCGCTGATACTTGCGGAACAACAGATCACGCAGCTCAAGCCAGCGCTCGGGTTCTGGATTCTCCAGCGGCATCCACGCCTCACCATCGGGATGTGCGATCCGAAACAGCCACTCGCGGGAATCCCAGTACGCGCGGATGTACTGCTTGCGGCCGTCCTCCAGACGTTCGTGCCATTCATGGATTTGGTTTTTGGTCATTGAGAGCGCGCAGGATGCGCTAGTATCGCCCCCATGCAAGCCGCCAGCCCAGGCAGTTCCTCTGCCCTGCCGAAACTCCTGCTCTACCTCCTCGCCGTCATGCTTGGCGGTGCGCTGCTGGCCGCGCCGTTGTTTCATCTCGGCAAAGCGGGCCATGCGTGGCTTTCGACGTCATCCATGCACGGCACAGGCTTCGCCACCTGGCTCATCAAGGAAATCGAGCGCGCTCACTTCACCCGCTACTTCAACCGCGCCGTGCTCGTCTGCGCCATCGTCCTCATCTGGCCCTTTCTGCGCTGGGTGAAGTTGGATCGCTCCCTGCTCCCCACGTGGAAACCCTTCGGCACCGGCCTCAAGCAGTGGGCGCTCGGTTTCATTCTCGCCAGCGGCCTCCTGCTCGTGCTCGGCCTCGCCTTCTTCAAACTGGGCGCGTATCAGCTCAACTCCGCACCGCGCTGGTTCAAGTTCGGCGAGCCCATCACCGCCGCGCTTGGCGCTGGCATCGTCGAAGAGTTCTTCTTTCGCGGTCTGCTGCTCGGCCTGCTGCTGCGCACCATGTCCACGCGTTCCGCCTTGATCGCCCTCACCTTCGTCTTCGCTCTCGTTCACTTCCTCAAGCCCCCCGAAGGCTGGCAGATCGAAGATGCCGCCGTCACCTGGAGCAGCGGCTTTCTTGTACTCAAACAAATCGCTCTCGGCTTCGGCGACGTGCAGTTCCTCCTCGCCGAATTCGCCACGCTCTTCGCCGTCGGCTGGGTGCTCGCGCAGGTGCGCATGCAGACCGGCGCGTTGTGGGCCGGCATCGGCCTGCACGGCGGCTGGGTCTTCGGCCTCAAATACTTCAGCGCCCTCATGATTTACAATAACGGCTGGCTGCCATGGATCGGTGCGAACCTGAAAATCGGCCTCGCCCCGCTGCTCACCGTGCTCTTCACCGGCTGGATCGCTTCCAAGCTGCTGCCGAACAACGCCACACGATAATTCGTTTGCAGCCTGCGCCTCGACACGGATCATGGCCGCGCAGCAGCCCCTCGCCTGAGTGGCGGAATTGGTAGACGCGCCAGACTTAGGATCTGGTTGAGCAATCAGTGCAGGTTCGAGTCCTGTCTCGGGCACTTACGAAGGGAAATTGGGGCATTTGGGTGGATCGGAAAATTTGTCATGGAAATGTACCTTGGCCACTTCTTGGCCACTTTTGCGGCCCAACCAAAGTGCAACAATGATCCGGGCATTGTGAGCAAAACACTGCGTCTCGAAACAGCCCCGCGTGGACGCGCCTGCAATTTCCTCCTCAACCGCGCTATAAGTCTTTGAAGCAGTCAGGGCTTATCCCGGGCTGATTTCATCCACCCACCATGCCACGGCGAACGCATTATTCGCCCTGCATCAACCGGGTCATCGTCTGTGCGCTGTATCATGAACGTCGGCGGCTGCGCCGGCCCATGACGCAACTGGTCAACGAACTCCTCACTTCGTGTCTCCATGACACGGAAAGCTGGAGCATCGCGACTGCACAGATGAGCATCCCGGCCCAGGGCCACAACCAGGAGGCAGCCAGCAACGGCTAGCCGCACCACGCCGCCACTCTATTCCCGTCCGCATCACACCCGGTCTCTCTCACGAGGGGCCGGGTGTTTTGTGGGCGGGCATCGTGTCGGCTTCACAGCGCAATCATCACCCACCACCCAAACACACCACCCCTCCAGGAGGACATCATCATGGCCATCAAACTCAGCGCCAACTACAGCAAAAAACTCGGGCTGCCCCAATACAGCAGCCACAGCTTCAGCGCGTCAGTCGAAGTCGAACTCACTGACATCACGCAAGTTGAAGCCGAAGTGCAGAAGCTCTACGCGCTTTTGCAGCAGTCCGTCGATCAGGAAATCCAGCACACCGGGTTCTGCCCCGATGCCGGCAACAACAACGGTCACAACGCCACCAACGGCAATGGCCGCACCTACCCGCTCAACGGCAACGGTCGTCAGCACAGCAACGGACAACACCAGCAGCCTCGCGCTAATGGTGATTCCTGGAACTGCACTGACGGACAGCGCGGCTTCATCCTGCGCATCATCAGTGACAACAAGATGGACAAGCAGGAAGCCGAAAGCCTCGCGCAGATGATGTTCGGCGCCGGTGTCAAGCAGCTCAACAAGATGCAGGCTTCGCAGCTCATCGAGGACCTGCTGGTCAAGGCCGGCAAGCCCGCCCCACGCCAGACGCGCTGGCAGCCACAACCCACCAACACCCAGGCTGCATGAACACCGTCGCTGAAGCTCCACCCCAGGCAGCACTCAGTGAGAACGACCTCATCCGTGCCTTGCAGGACACCGTGTCAGCCTCACGGCTTTCATTGTTCCTGCAATGCCGGCTGAAGTTTTACTATCGCTACGTGCTCAAACTGCAGAAGCCCAAGACGCCCTCACTCCATCTCGGCAGCGCGGTGCATACCGTGCTCAAGGCCTGGAACAAGGCGCGCTGGCTGCAGCAGCCGTTCCCGCTCAAGGCGGTCCACGAGACCTACCTCAAAGCGTGGGCGGACACCACCGAAGGCTCTGTCCATTGGGAGCCCGGTGAAGAACAGGAAGACAAGACCACAGGCTGGCGGCTGCTCGACACCTACCTGCGTGAAAGCCACGTCCCCGCCGATCTGAAACCCGATGCGGTGGAAGTACCCGTCGAAGCCGACCTGCGTGAGCAGGGGCTGCCCAAACTGCGCGGCATCCTCGATCTGGTGCAGCAACGCCAGATCATCGACTACAAGACCGCGTCCTCCACGCCCAACGCGGAGAAGGTCGCGCACACCCACGAGATCCAGACCAGCAGCTACGCCATCCTCTACCGCCACAACACCGGTCACACCGAGGCAGGCCTGCAACTCCATCACCTGGTCAAACTCAAGAACCCCAAGGTGGTCATCACGCCGCTGCCTCCCATGTCAGCACCGCAGCAACTGCGGCTGTTCAAACAAATGGAGGCCTACCTCGAAGGCTTGCAGCGCCGCGACTTCATCCCGTCGCCCGGGATGCACTGTGCAAGCTGCGAGTACTTCAATGAGTGCAAACTCTGGCACTGACATCATACCCTCACCCCGCCGCAGGGCTGTGTCGCATTCACGCACACGGCCCTGCGGCACATCCCCTTCATCCCATGAAACATCCTCTTCTTTTCACCTTCCTACTGCTGGCGGGTTCACCGCTGCAGGCCGGCTGGTTCTTCAACGACCCGCCGGATTACACCCCCGAATACAAGGCGAAGATCGCCGCGTTGGAAGGGCACCTGTCGGAACAGCGCAAAACCACCGACCGCTGGGAGATTGCCACTGGCAGTTTCGCGGTCGGCGGCGTGCTGTTGTTTGTCATCGGAACGGCCCTCGGGGCCAGAACACGCCAAAGCCATGATGGAACACGAAGACTGGGACGAGCCGTCCCCACCACCCCCAAACCCGCGCCAGCTCCCAACGGTGCCAAACACCACCTGGGCGAAGCAGATCCGCCAGATCGTCGTCCGACGCTGGCAGCCTGAACCGCTGCCGGAACCGGCGGTGGACCACGACCTGCCGCAGTTGAGCGCCATCGAGCGCTGTGCCGAGGTGCTGCGCTACAACTGCAGCACCCTGGAGTACTGGCTCTCACCGCAGGGAACGCTCAGGGAGTGGTTCAAGTTCAACCTGCGGCTGGCCTTCGGGCTGGCGGTGCCATCCTTGCTGGTGGCGCCGTTGGTCACGCTGGCGCTGCGGCAGTTCGAGTTGTGGATCGATCTTCTCGCGAAGACCACCTCCAACCTGATCCTGTTCCCGCTCTCCGTGCTGCTGGTCATCGGCCTCATCTGCGGGCTGATCTCCATCGGCCGCTCGATCCTGCTCATGCGCCTGCGCCACCAACAACAACAGCAGCGCCGCGATCCCTACAACTACTGAGCGACGCGGCATCCATACATCAACCCCGAGAGAGCTGGATGATCGCATGATCGTCCGGCTCTTCTCATTTCACGAAAGGACACACCATGAAACCCATCCCACTTCCCATCGCGGAACTCAAACCCGCGCTTGCCGGTCTCGGTAAAGTCATCAACGCACGCGCCACACTGCCCTTGCTGCAGCATGTCAAAATCGAGCGCACCGCCGACGGCTGGATTGCGCTCACCGGCACCGACCTCGACCGCTTCGTCACGATGCGTCTCGAACATCCCGGCGACGGTCCACCTGCCACCGTACTGCTGCCCTTCGATCAGCTTGTACAAGTCGTCAAAAACTGCGGCAGCGGCGAAACGATCGAAGTCGAATCCAGTCCCGCCGCCAGCGTCATCCGCTTCCCGCTCGGCAACGAGACCGGGGAATCGAAGGTCACCTTCGTGGCTCCCGACGAGTTCCCGCAGACTCCGCGTTTGAAGGCTGAAGCCATTCCACTGCCAACGGAACTGCGCCGCTCGCTGCTTGAAGCCTTGGACTGCGCCAGCATCGACAGCACGCGCTACGTGCTCAACGGCGCGTTCATCGACGCCGGCAACCCCAAGGCCAACTACATCGTTGGCACCGACGGCAAGCATCTGTACAGCGCGAACTCGTTCACGCTGCCGCTCAAGCGCTCTGTCATTCTGCCGAGCCACAAGTTCCTCGGCTGGAAGGAGTTCAACGCGGATGGCGAATGGCAGCTCAAGGCTGACAACCAGCACGTCCAGTTGTCCACACGACGCTGGCGGTTCATCAGCAAACAGATCGAGGGCACCTATCCCAACTGGCGGCACACGGTTCCCAATCCCAGCGACGCCAAGACCCACATCACCATCGAACACGCGAAACTGGACACGCTCATCAAGCTCATCCAGCGCATGCCCTGTCACGACGATCGTTATCACAGCCTCGGTCTCGAATGGAAAGCCGGGCAGTTCCTGCTGCTCGGCCGGGACACCGCCAGTGAACCATGGCTGCGTGTGCCCGTGCCCGATGTGAAAGCGACCGGCCCGGAGATCATGATCTTCGTCAACCGCAAGCTGCTCATCAAGGCCCTGCACTACGGCCTCAACACGATCAGCCTCATCGACCCGGCCGCGCCCCTGCGCTTCCACTGCCAGGGCCGGCAGATGATCGTCATGCCGTTGTGTCCCGAAGGCGCTCCCACGCCACCACCCGCAAACCAACAACCCGCTCCGGTGCGCGCGATTCCCGCGCCCGCTGTGGCATCACCCACATCCAAACCCATGATCACGAATCCCACCTCTGAAGGATCCACACCCAACGAATCCAAATCCGCCACTGAAGAAGCCATCGACATGACCCTGCAAATCCGGGACAAGCTCAACGAGGGCTTCAACATGCTGCGTGACCTGTCCTTGAAGCTCAAGGCCATCAATCGTGACCAGAAGACGAGTGTGAAGGAATTCAACTCCGTTCGTTCCACCCTTCGGTCCATCCAAGGCCTGAAGCTGTAATCGATCCTCAAACCCTCAAAGAGCCAGACATGCCTTCACCGGTGTGTCTGGCTCTTGTCGTTTCATGAAGCGCATTTCGTCCATCGTCTTCGACAAACACGAGCGACCCAAACGAGCCACCATCATCACCCCACTCGGCACCATCAAAGTCGAGTGGAGAAATGGCTACTGGATCTCCTCTGGTGATCCCGCCGCCAAATTGCTCGCTGTTCCAGTCATCCAAAGAATCGAGCGTCTGTTTTCCTGACGCTCTCAATCTCGGACATTTCGGGCGCAGATGATGATCGTCCTCAAAATATAATCCTCTCCTGGTCTCACTCACCAAAAAGGGATTCGGCAGGCACTTTCAGATCTGCGTCCGACACGTCCGAAAACATCAACCCCAAGCCCATGTGTCCGTAACCGACGCATGGGCTTTTTCATTCACGAAAGGAAACCATTACCATGATTGCCAATCTCGATCCTCAACCCGTCATCATCCCCCGCAGAACACCCAACCTCATCCTCCACTGCGGAGCCCAAAACGTGGACCTTGATGAAGTCCGCCACGTCAAAACGCCACGCTCCACAAATAGCTGGTGTCCGATCCCTCACCATCAGCTCATCAGCCAGGTCCAAAAGACCCTGAAAACCACCAACCTGCGCATCGGCACTCAGGCACATTCGTTGTCCCACGAGGGGCAGCGCTACTTCGGTCTGATGGAAGTCCACGCCCAAAAATCCAGCGATGACTACTGCTGGGTTCTTGGCCTGCGCAACAGTCACGACAAGACGTTCCCCGCCGGCATCGTCGCCGGGGCCAGCGTCTTCGTTTGTGATAATTTGTCGTTCTCCGGCGAGATCAAATTCGCGCGCAAACACACACGGTTCATCGTGCGTGATCTGCCTCAACTCGTCTCACGTTCCATCGGACTCTTGCTCGCCAAGTGGCACGATCAGGACAAGCGCATCCGGACCTACAAGAACGTCACGCTGGCCGATCCCATCGCCCATGACTTGATCATTCGAGCGGTGGATGTCGGCGTGTGTTCCAATCGTCTAATTCCTGAAGTGCTGCATGAGTGGCGCGAGCCACGGCATGACGCGTTTGAAACCCGCAACGTGTGGAGCCTGTTCAACGCGTTCACCGAATCGCTCAAGGACGGCAATCTCGCCGAACTCCCCAAGCGCACCGAAGCCCTGCACGGCCTGCTCGACACTCACGTGGGCCTGCTCTCATGAGCCAGCCCACATCCATCGAGCGCGAGCATTACCAGAAGCTCGTCGGTCGCCAGATCCAGGCGATCTACTGGGACGAACTCGAAGGGCAAGCTCTGCCCATCCTCGTCCTCAGCGGTCGAGATCCCGACGGTCACGCCGCTAACGCCACCGTGCTCGCCGATCCCGAAGGCAACGCGCCCGGCCACTTGGATCACCGCCTTTGATCCGTAACCACACGGCCTCGTCTGCACCAACAGGCGGGACCGCTCACCCTGACTCCGCATCCCTTCATTCTGGCGTTGTTCACAATACCGGGATGAAGGTGGTGGAGTTGCATGTCGTCGGCGCCTTTTTTTAGCTATGCCAGCGAGGCAACATCTTGAGCGTCTGCGTGAACGCGATTCATGCGGGGAGCGTGGATGCGGATCCAGCGAAGTGGAAAGTCACGCAGGAGATGCTGGAGCGGGAGATTCGGAAGGTGAGGAAGGCGAAAGCCGAGCACTCGGGAGAGGAGGGCAAGAGCCGGAGGAAGATCGGGGTTCAACCGAGTTGATCGGCGGAGAAATTGCTTTTGAGGGTGCGCTGGGTCGTGTAGGTATAGGACGTGGCGCGGGGACGGGGTGTGAGGGGTGCTGTCTCGCGAGTCGAACGCCGCGCCGATCTACATCTTAATACCTTGGTCACCATTATCGAGGCTTTGGGCGGCAAACTCGAAATTCGGGCCAGTTTCCCCGACTGCGAGGTGCCGTTGCGCCTGGCTGCTGCACTATGACCCAGTCATTCGCGCAATGAAACACTGGCGCTAACAGCCCCTCTAACCTCTGGGAACGCTCCACTGCCGATTCCGGCAGGCTGAAAGCCTTCAGGCCCTTCTTGGCATCCAGCCGCTTCGGCAGAGGTGGCCCGCGCTCGGCGCGGTTTTAGCGCCAGCCATTCCCTCACGCACCAAACCACTGCGGCGGGTAATCATCTCGTAAGTATTGCTAATCAGTTATTTGCGGCAGGCTCATAATCACATCATGTCTGGCTGTCTGGCTGTCTGGCAACTTTTGCCGTATGTGTTGTGCGGTTCCCTCGGTCAGCATTTTGATCATCGACTTTTGTTTCGCGAACGTTAGTTTAGCACTATTAATTTTTTTATGAGAACAATCTTCATCGGCGTCCTTTTCGGGTTTACCATCCTAACGAATCGTGCATTTGCGGGAGAGCCAACCTTCTATCAGCGAGCTGATGGCACAATGACTGTGGTGGAAACAACCAAGAATTTTTTCGGCGCTACCGAGCAGCGGGTGAGACGTTATTCTTCCCCAGAACAGGCCTATAAAGCAGAATATCCCGCCAAACATGCCGCTGCGGCAGCTATTATGTTCTTGGCGGAAGCTGGTTATAATTGGTATAAACAAAGCCAAACTATGAGTCCGCCAGCAACGGACGAATCATTACCTCGAAAGATCGTGCTGCACCCGAGCAGTGACGCAGAAAAATTCATCGAAATAGAATCCATTCTCAACGAATCTCAAAAAATCTCCAAGTTTGGGTCGATCCAGTCCTTTGAAAAATTGGTCACTGATGAGCGTAAAAACTCTTTGATCGAAAAGCGTGCATATGCACAAAACGGAAAACAAATTCAACAATTGGGCATCTCGGGGGAAGATTATTTCATACTTACGTACGAGCCCAGTTTGCAAAAAAAAATAATGACTCTCGTTATGCTCGTTCAATCAAGCGAGAATGATAAAATCCAGCGCGGCGATATTATTTTCGGGTGTGATGGGAAAGCTTTGTCGCCGGAATACGACCTTACAGCTTTATTAAATTCTTCCACGGCCTCTAGTGTCTCCCACAAGATTGCCTTGGGACGCCCGTCAAATATTACAGGGGAGGACAAGCAGGCTCCATCCTTTAACGCGCTCATGATTGATGACGTTACGTCAAAAAGTTATTCGCCTACGGAATCAGTTATTCAGAAAGTAAGATGGACTGATAGTCAACGGACTGTTGTAGCACGCATGCTTGCAGAAACTTATAATAACTACGAGCCTATGTGGACTATGACCCCTGCTCGCTAGCGAACATGAATAGATCGACACGGAGAACGTGTGTGCAGAGTGTCTGCGAAAATCAGGACGAATATTTTAATCTGGCAGGCCAATGTCATGCAGCACTCGGGAAGATGGACTTCGCCAGGGCATCGCCGAAACGAGCGTACGTCTGTGAATGAGGCGCTGAGAACACGAGCACTGGAAGATCCCGCGTTTGAGGCGATCTATGGCGCTGAACCCGCTTCACGCGACAACCCATGAGCCCTTTGAACCTCCCACGATCCATCTTCATTATCGGCTTGGTGCTCTTCGCATGGACAGCACCTACACTGGCTGATGATGGCGGACAAAAGCTCATCAACACCAAGCCTCCAGAATGGCAGGTGAACGGATGGTTGAATTCACCTCCGCTCAAACTGGCAGACCTCAGAGGCAAGGTCGTGCTGATCCGCTGGTGGACTGCTCCCGGTTGTCCCTACTGTGCCGCGACTGCTCCGGCCTTGAATGAATTTCACGAACAATATCCTGACTTGGTGGTGATCGGGTTATACCACCACAAGATCGACCAGCCTTTGACGCCGGATCATGTAGCCACACAGGCTGAGCGTCTGGGGTTCATGTTTCCGGTCGCCGTTGATACGGACTGGAAGACCCTGCACCAATGGTGGCTGGATACCGGAGATCGAGATTTTACCAGTGTCAGCTTCCTCATCGACAAAGCGGGGAGAATTCAACACATTCACCCCGGCGGAGAATATCCGAAGGACAGCAAGGACTACCGGGTGATGAAGGGCAAGATCGAGGGATTGTTAAAGGAGCCGTGATCGACCTGTTCCATTTGCCAGACAACAGCACAGATCGTATTCATCCGTACTATGCCCACAACCGCCCAACTCAAACGAGCCGTCAAACTCAGCGAAAAGCTCGATTCCCTGCATGCTGAACTCGCCTCCATCATGGGCGGTTCAGGAGACGGCGTCAAAGCGCCGAAAGCCAAGAAGACCAAGCGCACCATGTCACCAGAAGCACGGGAGAAGATCGCTGCCGCACAGAAGAAGCGTTGGGCGAAGCAGAAGAGAGCGGCGAAAAAGGCTTAGTTGTGAGGCCAGAGGCCCATGTCTGGCGCACGTGCTTCCTGCCTCGAACTTGGACCAGCTCAAGAGCAAGCAGGCCGCGTTGAAAGTTCAGGATATGGCCTGATTCGTGAACCTTCCAAAAAGCGGATGATCGGCTATTTCGACGACCCTCTCATTCCAGTCTCCACGTAGTTCTTCGCATGTGCAGTCGTCTGAACCAGTTCGCGCACATCCCCGCGCTTTCTTTTGCAGGAAAGACGCTGCGCATTGAACGCCGCAAAAAGAAGGAGCGTGAGGACAAACGTGCCGACGTGCCGGTGGTGAACAACATCTGTCCCACCGATTATGCGGATGTGTTGACGATGGAAAGCGGTGAGCTTGGCGTTGAACGCATGCGCTTTGGACTCGTGCCCTCCTGGGCCAAGGGCAGCAAGGCGGAGGTGGCGAAGAAGTTCGGACTCACCTTCAACGCCCGGTGTGAGAGCATCTTCGAGCTTGCCTCCTACCGTGGCCCGATCCTGCGCCAGCGCTGCCTCATCCCTGTGCGTGGCTGGCATGAATGGCCCGGCCGCACCACGCCCTATTTCATTCACCGCACTGACGAAGCGCCCCTGCTGCTGGCGGGCATCTGGGATGTCTGGGAAAGCCCTTACCCGGAGGATTTCGAGAGTGGTGCCATTGTCACCTCCATGAGCGTCGTCACCACGCCACCGGGACGCTACATGGCGAAGTTCCACGACCGCAGCCCGCTGATTCTGGAGGGGGAAACCGCCCTCGCATGGATGCAGCCAGGCATGCAGGCCGATGATCTCCGTGCTCTCTTCAAGCCCTACGAAAGCGAGCACCTGGAAGCCTACCGTGTCTCGACCGCCGCCAATCAGGCTCGTAACAAGAGCGAGGAGGTGCTGCGCCCGATAGCACCCCCGGTGCCGCAGGCGGGGGAAGGCTATGTGGAGCCAGATGAAGATTTCTTTCTTCTTTGAAACGTCGGCGTCACGAAACCGCAGGTATAATCACGCTGGCCGAGCAGCCCGTCCACGGCCTCAAGGACCCGCGCACGAAGGACCGCCTCTTCTCCTACACCCAGCTCGAACTCCTCATCGCCCGCGACCTCGGACGCCCCATCTACACCTTCTTTATCGAGGGCGACACAACCGCCGACTGGCTCACCGCCTTCGCTCCTGAGCCACCGGAGCTGGCCCAGCGGCAGCAGACCTTCATCACCGAGTTCGCCAAGGACGGCCGGAACACCTACGGCACCTTCAGCCAGTGGGACCAGCCCGCCGATCCCGCGCGCGGCTTGCAGCAGGCCATCGAGGCGATCAAGTTTGAAATCACCGTCCTCGCCGGGAAGCCCACCAACCTCCCCTACACCTCCCTCGGCACCCTGTTCAAAGGCCGCGATGAGTTCCTCGCCGAACTCCGCCAGCACCTCACCGCCGAAGGCCCCGTCGTCATCAAAGGCAAGCGCACCATCCACGGCATGGGCGGCGTCGGCAAGACCCGTGCCGCGCAGAGATCGCAGGGCATCCAGATATGTTGCCATCACTCTTGAGGCGAACTAATGGAGACACTACATGAACATGGACATTTCTCTGACGGTTGATGCTTTCGTCCGCTCTGTCGCAGTCAATCGAGGCAGGCCTATTTGCTTTTTGCTCGGAGCCGGAGCTTCGATGTCATCGGGAATGCCTTCTGCCGAGCGATGCATCTGGGAATGGAAGCAGGACATCTTCATTACCAAAAATCCAACTCTCCGAGACTCGGTTGGCGAACTCTCGCTACCAGGAACGAAGCGCAGAATTCAGGCATGGCTGGATGCACGAGGTGCCTACCCTGCCGAAGGCCATCCAGACGAGTATTCATTCTATGCCAAGGAGTGCTACCCGACTGGCCAGGACAGGCGAGCGTTTTTCCAATCCTATGTCTCGAAAGCAAAGCCTCATATCGGCTACCGGCTTTTGCCACTGCTTGCAAAGGGTAGCTTGATTCGAAGCGTGTGGACGACCAACTTCGATGGACTCGTCGCCCGTGCTTCAGCAGCAGCTAATCTGACCTGCATTGAAGTGGGAATCGACACACCTCAGCGCACACAACGGCAACAGGCAGAAGGCGAGTTGCGCGTGGTTTCCATGCACGGGGATTATCGCTATGACGATCTCAAGAACACGACTGCCGAACTTCAGAATCAGGAAGCGTTTATTCGCGAAGAACTGCTCCATGAGCTGCGAGACTACGATCTCGTTGTCATGGGATACAGCGGGCGCGATGCCTCCATCATGGCTGTATTGCATGAAGCATATTCTGGAACAAGTCCGTGCCGATTGTTCTGGTGCGGCTACGGAGATGAAATTCCATCGCCCGTTGAGGCATTGATAGCCAAAGCCCATGAACTAAAAAAGGATGCATTTTACGTCTCAACTCAAGGGTTTGACGATGTGATTTCGAGACTGGCCCTTCGTCAGCTTGAAGGCGACCTGCTCGCCGAATCAAAACTCGTGCTCGACTCCGCTGCGGAGTCTTCGTCATCGGCTACGAGTGCATTCACGGTTCCGCAGAATCCGGCGACTTCCCTCATCAAGAGTAATGCGTATCCACTCACAGTTCCGACACACGCCGCCAAATGCGCTATTACGATTCCAGCAGGCGAAAATCGCCGCCACTGGCTGGATGAGCGGTTTCCTCCAGAGAAGGGCGCGTTGATGTCCATGGACGAAGGAGTTCTCGCATTTGCCGCTGTCGAAGACCTGAAGCAGGCGTTTGGTGCTTCGCTTCAAGGAAATCCAGTAACGGTGGCGCTGTCTGCCGAAGACATCGCAAAGGATGGGCGTATCTGCTCTCTTCTCAGGCGGGCACTGGTGCAAAGCTTGGCTGCGTTCCTCGGATCACGCACAGATGGCAATCGGCTTTTATGGGAACCCGTTCACTATGAGGAGCGCAAGATCCAAAACTCAACCTACCGTGTCCATGCAGCCGTCTCATTTCGATTGGAGTCGATTCTTGGTAAGCCGCATGTCGCGCTCATGCCTGAAGTGGTCGGATACAACCTAGACGGGACACCGGCTAGCATCGAGATACGCAAGCTTATCAGAATCGAGGTTTATGGATACCAGCACAACAACGTCTTCGACGACGATCTGAAATACTGGACTGAAAAGCTAACAAATATCGATGCACCAGCGAAAGGTGGTGGGTGCTTCAGAGTTGGCAGAGCGCCGATCTACGCCGGGTTATTCCAAAAGTCCCGTTCACCTCTTCCCCAAAAACTCCAAGATGCTGCCAAGCAGAAGGGAATGGTGATTCAGGATGCCAATCTGGTCTTCAGCTCGTCGAACGGAAAGATCGAAGTGCGTGATCCAAATCCATTGAAGGGACTCGTCCAGAATCGCCCTTGGGATTATGGCCTCACAACCTCAGGGTTGGCAGCATCAGTGGAAATTGCCGCGATTTGTCCCTTGCCACATGCGGCTCATTTCAGTCGATTCCTCAGCCAACTTCAAGAGCGCTCAGAGCCCGGTCCCCGTGAACGTGATTACCTCCAGATTTTCCCAGGTTTCTCGAATGCGTTTGGCCTTCCTCTCACTTGCCCAAGCCGCGGCGATAACGGCTGGGCTGACTTGGACGAATCAGTTTCCGGTGATGCTCTCGCATGTGCGAAGCAACTCGCTCATCGTATTTGCAAGGCTCTGGACATGATTCGCGCTCGACGCCCTGGAGCGGTGGTTGGGATCTTCGTTCCGAAGACCTGGGCTCCACATGAGAAGATCGATGCGAACAACGAACATTTCGACCTCCATCATCATGTGAAGTCGTATGCCGCGAGGCATGGTCAGAGCACGCAGTTCATTCGAGAGAACACCACCCGCCCAATCCAGCCGTGCCGGGTAAGATGGTGGCTCTCGCTTGCTCTCTACGCGAAGTCTTCCAGAACGCCTTGGCGGCTGGACTGTCTGGACGACGAAACAGCGTTTGTGGGCATCGGTTACAGCATAGATTCTAGCGCACACACTGGACAACACGTCCTGCTCGGATGCAGCCACCTCTACAATGCCCGTGGCGAAGGCCTCCAATTTCGTCTGGGGCGGATCGAATCTCCGATCCTTCGTGGGAAAAATGCATTTATGTCACTCGACGATGCCCGTCGAACTGGCGAGACAATCCGCCAGTTGTTTTATGAAGCCAAGATGCGGCTTCCATCTCGTGTCGTCATCCATAAGCGCACTCCGTTCACATCCGCCGAGCAACGAGGATTGCTACAAGGACTCGAAGGCGTAGCGAACGTGGAGCTAATTGAGATTACGATTGAGGAGTCACTCCGGTATTTGGCTTCAAAGATCGTGGATGGGAAAGCAACCATCGACACATTTCCGCTTCCTCGTGGAGCGGTTGTAGTTCTGGATCAGACATCAGCTTTGCTTTGGGTCCACGGAGTGACTCCAAGCGCGGCGAACCCGAACTACAAATATTATCAAGGCAAACGTCGAATCCCGACGCCGCTGCTCATTCGTCGTTATCGAGGGCAGTCGGATGTGACGCAGGTCGCCACAGAAATCCTCGGCTTGTCGAAAATGAACTGGAACAATTTCGACTACTACTCGCGGCTGCCTGCGACTTTGGATTCTGCGAGCGCCATCGCAAAACTGGGGCCTTACTTGAGCGGGTTTGCTTCGGCTCCGTATGACTACCGCCTTCTGATCTGATTGCTTCTTCGACTTGGAATCATTATTCCGTCCCAAGCGAGGCATCGCATTCGGCGAGAATGGCCTGAGCTTTCGCAAGGAGTGGTGAGTTAAAACGGGTGAAGGTGTCTACTGCGCGTTGAGCGTAGGGCCTGGCCTCGGCAGTCTTCCCCTGTCGCACCAGGGCCGTGGAGAGGCGACGGCAGTCTTCGGCGATCATTTCCTGGCGGTGAATCGTCTCGGTCAAACGCAGGGCCTCGCGCGCGAGGGTCTCGGCACTCGACCAGTCATGCCGATCCAGCGCGACGGAAGCCAGATTGCCCGTGATGTAGGCCACACCCTCCTGATAATCAACCGCACGGGCGATACGCAGCGCTTCGCGGAAATTCCGTTCTGCGGCACATAAGTCACCGGAGAGGCGCTCGGCTGTGGCCATGGCGTTCAGGTCTGTGGCCACATCACCGACTGAGCGCAGCAACACGAAGGCCGTATCCTCAGCCACTCCTAGCGGTCTTTGGCGGCGAGTGTGGCGAGCGCTTCGGTGAAAGAGGGATGAGTCTATGGCCTTTCGCTGCGACCGTCGTAGAACAGGTCGCAAGCGAGACTCCGGTCGAGCCACTAAGGGGGCTCTAATCGGGCGCTCATAGGCGAGGACCTGGGTCATCTAGGGCTTCTGGAGTCGACGGGCGATGTGGGCTCAGGGCCTCTCGCCCGATAGCGCCCCCAGTTCCACAGGCAGGAGATGAACCGGTCAAAATTGAAGATGAGCCAAGTTCGCAATTGAAACTGTTCTAAAGAACAGTATTGGGTGCGGCATGCTCACCACACGCCGCCACCACACCCTGAACCTCCTTTGGCTGTCCCAGGCGCGGTCTTGGATTCGGCATCAGGTTCCTCTGCTTGGCAGCATCATCGCGGGCAGCCCGGAGCTTCAGGAGGGGCGGATGGACGGCTGCATCGACATCGATCCCACCACCCTGCGCCTGCCCAAAAATGCCCGCACCTTCGCCCTGAAAGTGCGTGGTGACTCCATGCGCAATGCGGCCATTTTGGAGGGCGACATCGTCATCATGGAGTTCCGCGAGGCGAAGCATGGCGACATCGTAGCGGCTCTGATCGACGGCGAGACGACCCTGAAACGGTTCGTGGTGCAAAACGGCGCGCCCTACCTTCGCGCCTCGAATCCAAAGTATCCCGATCTCATCCCGGCTAGGGAGCTGGTGATCCAGGGCGTTCTGATTGCGCTCCTGCGGCTTTCCAAGAGCTGATGCACCATGATTCTGCACTTCGATGCGGATGCGTTCTTCGCTTCCGTGGAACAGGCCGCCGATCAAAAGCTGCGGGGCCGCCCGGTGGCCGTGGGCGGTGAGCGGCGCGGCATCATTGCCTCCGCCAGCTATGAGGCGCGGAAACTCGGGATCTACACGCCCATGCCCACCGCACGGGCACGGAAGCTCTGTCCTAGCCTCATCGTGCTGCCATGCGACTTCGATAAATACGAGCGCTTCTCGCACCTCATGTTTTCGTATGCCTATGACTTCACGCCCATCGTGGAGCAGGCTTCCATCGACGAATGCTATCTGGATCTTCATGGTGCACGGCAGACCAAGGCCAGTGACACCGCAGCGAAGATGCAGCAGGCCATCGCTCAGAG
>DAORHS010000002.1:0-36464 GCA_035438165.1 Prosthecobacter sp. | reverse complement strand
TCGAAAAAGCCGGCGGCAAGAACATCGAACTCGTGGAGGACGAAATCTAAGCCTCGCTTACTGCACGAACCATGAAGTACTTCTTCCTCAGCTTCCTCTTTGTCGGCGCGATCCTTGTGAGCGCGTTCGGATTCCGTGGCAGCAAATCCGAACTGCCCCCGCTCGAAGTGTTCCCGGACATGGACCATCAGGCCAAGGTCAAATACCAGGCCGTGAGCGAATTCTTCGCCGACGGCCGCGGTGCGCGCCTGCCGGTCAAAGGCACCGTGCCGATGGGTTTTGAAATCCCCGCCAAGCCCGCCGCCAATGGAGCCAGGCCGCCGCGTGTGGGCTTCTCCAACGGCATCGGTTACTATGACACCGGTAAGATGGGCGACTTTTATGGTGACGGTCTGCCGACCGAGATCACCAGCGATCCCGCCGTCTTCAATGAGGACCTGATCAAACGCGGCGAGCAGCGCTATGCCATCCACTGTGCAATCTGCCACGGTGCTTCCGGCAACGGCAAGGGTGTGACCTCCAAGTACGGCATCCTGACCGCTTTCAACTTTCAGCAGCCGGGCAACACTGACCCCGCCAACGCCGCCGCCTATCGTGCGGATGGTGCCATCTTTGATGCCATCACCAACGGCAAAGGCCTGATGGGTGGTTACGGCGGCAACATCACCCTGCGCGACCGCTGGGCCATCGTGGCCTACATCCGCTCCCTGCAACTCGCCGCCAAAGAGTCCGGCGCCACCCTTCCCCTCCAGTAACGGCACGATCACGCGAATCCCGGCATGAGTCACCACGTCACCTTCAACGATCTGCCCCAGGGCGGAGAAAAATTCGAACCGGCCAAGGGCGGCAAGCTCATTGGCGCGCTGGGTCTCTTTGGCCTGCTCGGCCTCGTCACTTCAGCCTACTTCTTCTTCGCCAAGACGGACACCTTTGCCTACTCCTGGCTGTTCGCCATCTTCTTCACCTTCACCTTCGTGGTCGGTGGCTGCTTCTGGATCCTCCTCCACAGCGCTTCGAACTCGAGCTGGGGTGTCGCCGTGCGCCGCATCTGGGAAAATCTGGCCAACATGATCCTAGCCCTGGGCATCCTTGCCACGCCGCTGCTCATTCCGGCCGTGCAGAAGCCGCTCTATGAATGGATGAATCATCATCGTGCCGCCGCAGAACACGCGCATCACGATCACAGCACCGTCAAAGAAGCGCTTCACCACATGACCGTGGGGGACGAGGCCAAAAAAATCGAGGCCAACCCGCATCTGCACATCCTCGTCGAGAAATTTGGCTATTTGAACATCACGAACCATTTCAAGTTCCCGTTCAGCTGGCAGGTGCGCTTCGTTCTCTATTTCCTGATTCTCTGGCACATCGCCCGCACGCTGCGTGGCAAGTCCCTCCAGCAGGAGCAGGATGGCGACATCAAGCACACCATCTCTGCCCGCCTGTTCTCCTGCCGCTGGCTGCTTTTCTACGCGCTGACTGTGACTTTTGCCGCCGTGGACTGGCTCATGTCGCTCGACTACAACTGGTTCTCCACCATGTGGGGCGTGTACATTTTCGCAGGCTGCGCCTGGTCCTCAATGGCGCTTTCGATCCTCGTCCTCACCTGGCTGCGCAGCCTTGGCTACCTGAACAAGGTCGTCACGGACGAGCACTACCATCTGATGGGCAAGCTGCTCTTCGCCTTCACGGTGTTCTGGGCCTACATCGCTTTCAGCCAGTATTTCCTGATCTGGTACGCCAACATCACGGAAGAAACCCGCTTCTACCTCACCCGTAACACGGAGGCATGGCGCGGCATTTCGATCTTCATCGTCGTCGGCCACTTCGTCGGTCCGTTCCTGCTGCTGCTGTCCCAGCCGCGCAAGAAGAACCCGGTCGTGGTCAGCCTTGTGTGTCTCTGGATCATCTTCATGCACCTCGTGGACATCTACTGGAATATCATCCCTGAGCGTGGTCCCTCCCTTGGAATGGGCGTTTGGGCACCGGGCGCTTGGATTCAGGATGTGGCCGCTCTGTGCGCCGTCTTCGGCACGATGGGCTTCCTCTATCTGCGTGGGCTGGCCAAATACAGCCTGTATCCCTGGCGTGACCCTCGCCTCATTGAGTCCGTGAACGTCGTCAACTGATCCCCTGTTTTTCCATGTCGCAGTCCGAACAACCCAAAAAAGCCGGAGCCACCTTCCTGTGGGTGCTCGGAGCCTTCGCAGGCTTCGCCGTGCTGTTCACCATCCTCCAGGCCGTCAGTGATTCGAAGCGTGGTTTCGATCCGCGTGAGTCGGAACGTCTGGCCAACACGGCTGAAATCGTCAAGGCTCAGGCCGAAAGCATCGCCAAGCTTGGCTTGAACGACGAAGCCAAGAAGAAGGCGGTGTTTGAAAAGACACTCGCTACTCTCGGGTCTAAAAAGCCGGCAGTGAGCACCCAGGTCGTGCCGGGCTCTCCCACCCAGCTCAAGCAGGCCGCCGCAGCCGCTGCTGCTGCCCCTGCGCCTGCCACCACTGCTCCAGCTTCACCCGCCACTGCTGCTCCCGCAGCACCTGCACCGGCCCCTGCCGCTCCCGCTTTGCCCAAGTAAGTCATGCAGACCACTCCCGCCACCCCTGACACGGACCTTCAGGCCGACAATCTTCGCCGCGCGGCGATCGACAAGTCGGTAAAAGGCCCTGTGCTGTTCCTGTTCACCAACGGAGCCTTCTGGCTCATGCTCTCCACGCTTCTCGGCGTTCTCGCCGCGATCAAGCTGGTGGAGCCTGAGTTCCTCGGAGACTGCCAGTACATCACCTACGGCCGCCTTCAGCCCGCGCACATCAACGCGCTCGTCTATGGCTGGGGCGTGCAGGCCGCGCTCGGTGTCATGCTCTGGATCATGGCCCGCCGCTCAGGTCAGGAACTGAAGAGCGGCAAGAGCCTGCTCATCACCGCCGGTGTCTTCTGGAACATCACCATCACGCTGGGCATTCTCGCCATCCTCATGGGCAAGAGCACCTCGATTGAGTGGTTGGAAATGCCGAAGTTTGTCTGGCCGGTGCTTTTGACCTGCTTCCTCTGCTACGCCTGGCCGATCGCCCGCATGTTTGGCCGTGCCTTCCGTCCGGAAGGTTTCATGGTCAGCACCTGGTACATTCTTGGCGCCTGCTTCTGGTTCCCGTGGATTTTCATCACCGCCAACGTGGCGCTGCATTGCCTGCCGGGTCTCGGCGCGATTGGTGCCGGCATTGACGCCTGGTACATTCACGGTGTGATCCTGCTGTTCTTCGTTCCCGTCGGCGTCGGTGCCGCTTATTACTTCATTCCAAAGATCACCGGTCAGCCGATTGCCTCCGCGCAGCTCGCCTCGGCAGGTTTCTGGACGCTCGCCATCCTTGGCGGCTGGACGGGGATGCAGAAATACATGGGCGGCCCGCTTCCCGCATGGATGTCCTCCATCGGCGCCTGCACCGGCGTGCTGCTTCTCATCCCCGTGGGATTGGTCGGTCTGAATCACCACCTGACGACGCTCGGCAAGCACAGTTCGGTGGCTGCCAGCCCGACCCTGCGCTTTGTGTTCTTTGGCGCGATTTTCTATCCAGTTTCCGGTCTGATTCTGGCGCTGAACTCCGCGTTTTGGACGGGTGCCGGCCTGCAGTTCACGCAGTCTTGGTACGCGTTCCAGGTGGTCAGTGTGTATGGCTTCTTCAGCATGTGCGTGTTTGGCGCGATCTACTACATCGTCCCGCGCCTCTCCGGCTGTGAGTGGCTCAGCGTGCGCCTGATTCGCAACCACTTCTGGTTCTCTGTGTATGGCGTCGGCACCATCATCATCATGAGCCTCGTCGCCGGCTGGCAGCAGGGTGTGGATCTGAATGATCCCGAACACTGGGACCAGAGCTTCATGAATCACGTCGTCAATTCCCGCCCCTATGTCGTCTCGCGTGCGGTGGCCTGGGCGCTCATCAGTTTCTCGAACTTCATGTTCCTCCTTCACCTCCTGCTCATGGTCGCGGGCCTGGGTCGCCGCAGTTCGGCACCCACCCTGCTAGAACACGACCATGACGATCACGCTCTTCCCCACGAAGCCCACGCATGACGAACTTCCGCACCTTCATTCTCGGTCTCGCCGCCGCCTTCGGGCTGCCATGGCTGTGCCTCATCGTTCTTCCGGCGATGCAGTACCAGCAGCTCACCCCTGTCGCCTATGACAAGGACAAGGATGGCGTCGAAGGATTCTTCCCGCCTGCGCCCGTCAACGGTCAGGGCCAGCTCGTTTACATCCGCGAAGGCTGCAATCAGTGCCACACGCAGATGATCCGCCCGGTTCAGCTTGGACTCGACGGCTGGTACAAAGGCTGGGGCCAGGACCAGGAGGCCCGCCCTGAGACTCCTGCCCGCCCCAACGTGCTGCGTGACTACCTCGGCGAAAAATACGCTCTGCTCGGCATCCAGCGTGTCGGCCCCGACTTGGCCAACTTCGGCTGGCGTGCGCCCTCCGCCGCCGCGCTGCATCAGCACTTGTACTCACCGCGTTCGGTGCATGACTGGAGCACCATGCCGGCCTACACACGGCTCTATAAGCTGCAAAAGATCCAAGGCCCGGCTTCGGAACGTGCGCTGAAGTTCCCGAAGAAGTTCGCCCCGCCTGCGGGTTATGAAGTGGTCCCGACTCCCGAAGCCGACCGCCTCGTTGAATACCTTCTCTCCCTCAAAAAGGATTATCCCATCCCTGGACAGGCCGCAGCCGTCGCTGCTGCTGCCGCTCCCGCCAAAAAGTAGCCCCTCTCGCGACACGCACGCCCCATGAGCGCCTCCGCCCATCCCGACAGCACCGATCTTGACCGCCTTCACACCGCCGTGAAGCGCGAGAAGGAAGATCTCGCTCCCGAAAGCCAGCCAGCCCCGCTATGGGCGATGTTTCTGCTCATGCTCGTGGCGATCATCGCCGGTGGTCAGCTTGGACCGATGACCGGTGGCTGGAGCTTCGATGTCAGCAATCCGTTTGCTCTGGCGGGTGGTGGTGATCCACGTCCGGGTGGCGTAGGTGCAGGCGGCGCGCTTGATCCTTTCGCAAAGGCGATGAAAAAAGGCTCCAGCGGCTACGCTGTCTGCGGCGGCTGCCATCAGGGCAACGGCGGCGGTCTTCCCGGCCAGTTTCCTCCACTTGCCAACTCTGACTTTGTGCTGGGTGGGACCGAGCGCTTGATCCGAATCGTTCAACACGGCCTGACCGGTCCGGTGACGGTCAACGGCCAGGGCTTCAACACCCCCGGCGGCATGCAGCCCTTTGGTGGTGCCATGTCCTCCGAAGATCTCGCCAACGTGCTGACCTTTGTGCGTAACTCCTGGGGCAATGAAGGCACGATGATCACCAAAGAAATGGTCCAGAAGGTGCGCGATGAGGAAAAACGTACCACGCAGTGGACCGTCGCCGACCTGGAACCCTTCGCCAAAAAGGATGTCCCCGGGGAAATCCCTGCCGGCCCTGGAGCCACTGCCACGCCAGCCGCCGCACCCGCTGCCAAGTAAGTTCAAATCGCAATGACCCGTGTGAAGCAAACCGTCTCCCGCCAGGCACCTTGGGCTGCCTTTGGAGCCGTCATGCTGATCGCGAACGTGAGCTGCGGCAAAATTCCCGAAGCGGCGGTCGAAGTGCCCCAGACCCCGGCGGTGGCCATCGCTGAAACGCCCAGCATCACCGGCAGGGTGACGCTCAAAGGCGCGGATGCGGCCAGGCTCACGAAAGTCGTCGATGTCGGCGGCAACCCGTTTTGCACCGGCCATGGCGACATCGTCGATTCGACCTGGCGTGTCGCTGCGGACGGCGGTCTCGCTGATGTGGTGATCACCGTGCGTGGCAGCCAGCGGGCCAGCAACTTGAAGGACTCGCCTTTGGTGGACCAGACGAAGTGCGAGTTCGTGCCACACACGATCGCCGTGCAGGCCGGGCAGAGCGTGCGTTTTCACAACAGCGACCTCACCTTCCACAACATCCGTATCGCCCGTTGCGAAGCCGGCACTCACGGCAAGGGCGATAACATCGACAACATCGGCCAGCCATCGCGCGGCGACGAAAACGTGAAGGCATTCAATACGCCCGGCATCTACCGCCTTGAGTGTGATGTGCACCGCTGGATGAACGCCTGGGTGTTTGTGCATGAGGGCGTTCACGCCGCTGTTTCCGCCGCCAATGGTCACTTCACCATCTCCCGTGCGCTCGCCGACGGCGAATACGTCGTCGAAGCCTGGCACCCGCAGTTTCCCCAAAAGCTTTCGCAAACCGTCACGGTCCGTGGCGGCAAAGCCAGTGCCGATTTCGTTTTCGACTTCGCGAAAGCCTTTCAACTTTGACCCTTTGAACCCAAGCCTATGAGCGCCGCCGCCACCTCACACGATCACGCCCACGATCACTCGCATGATGACCATGCGCACGATCATCATGAACAGAGCTTCGTGTGGAAATACATTTTCTCCAGCGATCACAAGACCATCGGCATGCAGTATGGCCTCACCGGCCTGATCTTCCTACTGTTCGGCTTCTTCCTCATGCTGCTCATGCGCTGGAGCATCGCCTACCCGGGCGTGCCGGTCCCGGCGATCGAGACCATCCGTTCCATTCCGGGCATCTGTGATCTTTTTGAAGCCATGTTCGGCCGCTGGTTGAATGCGGACGGCTCCCTCAATGGCGAGCTCTACAACATGCTCGGCGCCATGCACGGCACCATCATGGTGTTCTTCGGCATCGTGCCGCTTGGATTTGCCGCCTTCGGCAACTTTGTCATGCCGCTCCAGATCGGCACCATCGACATGGCGTTCCCCCGCCTGAACATGATGAGCTACTGGTTCTTCTTCATCAGCTGCGTGCTGATGATGTACAGCTTCTTCGTCGGCACCGGCCCGGTGCAGACCGGCTGGACGATGTATTCGCCACTCGCCACGACAACCTCCATGGGCGTGACCAGCGTCTGGTCCCATGGACACACCTGGTGGCTCACGGCGATGGTGTTCAACATCTCCGCCTCCCTGCTCGGTTCCGTCAATTTCATCGCGACCATCATCAACCTGCGAACCAAGGGCATGGCATGGATGAAGATGCCCTTCTTCTGCTGGGCGATGTTTGTCACCGCCTTCCTCCTCCTGCTGGCCTTCCCGCCGCTCGAAGTCGCGGCCATCCTCCAGCTTTCGGACCGCGTGTTCGGCTCCTCCTTCTACCTGCCCACCGGCCTGATGGAAGGCGGCAAGCACCTTGACATCTCCGGTGGCGGCAGCCCCCTGCTCTACCAGCATCTGTTCTGGTTCCTCGCGCATCCTGAGGTGTACGTTCTCATCCTGCCGGCCTTCGCCATCCTGACGGACATCATTCCCTGCAATGCCCGCCGTCCGCTCTGGGGGTACAAGTCGATGGTGTACTCTGTGCTCACGCTCGGATTCCTGAGCTTCCTCGTCTGGGCGCACCACATGTATCTCACCGGCATGGGCACGATGATGTCCACCTACTTCCAGATCACCACGGTGCTCATTTCCGTGCCTTCAGTGATTCTGCTGACCTGCTTGATGGTCTCTCTCTGGGGTGGCTCGATCCGCTTCAACACGCAGATGCTCTTCGCCTCCGCCTTCCTGCCCATGTTCGGCATCGGTGGCCTCACGGGTCTGCCGCTGGCGTTCTCGTTCATCGACCTCGCCTTGCATGACACGTATTACGTCATCGGCCACTTCCACTATGTGGTCGCCCCGGGGACGATCTTTGCCCTGTTTGCCGGTGTCTATCATTGGTTCCCGAAGATCACCGGCCGTTTCATGAACGACAAGCTCGGCAAGTGGCACTTCTGGCCGTCGCTCCTCGGCATGAACCTGGTGTTCGCCCCCATGTTCATCCAGGGCATGGCCGGTTTCCACCGTCGCTGGTATGACGGCGGCAAGTACTTCGAAAACACCTCCGGATTCAGCCATTGGAGCACGACCCTCACCCACAAGATTGGGGCGTTCTTCGGTTTCGACATTCCGGACAACATGCTTTCTCTCAACATCGTGATGTCCGTCGGCGCCTTCATCCTCGCCCTCGGCCAGGTGCCCTTCATCATCAATTTCTGGTTCAGCATCAAGGGCGGTAAAAAGACCACGAGTGACAATCCTTGGGACGCCACGACGATGGAGTGGGCCACGCCGACACCGCCTCCGCACGGGAACTTCCTGTTTGATCCGGTCGCCCATCGCGGACCCTACGAGTACAGCGTTCCCGGCCACGGCACCGACTTCTATCCACAGTGGGAATCCGAACCCGGCAAACCCGAAACCAAACCTGCCGCCGACAAGGTGCTGGCGCACCACTAAACCGCGAACTCAGAACCGCGCACCGCGACTACTTCAATGGACATCCCCTACACCGTTCACGCCCGTCCAGACACCGGTCTTTACAACGCCAAGATCGGCATCTGGCTCTTCCTGGCCTCGGAAGTCATGCTCTTCGGCGGCCTGTTCTCCGCCTACATTTTCCTCCGTGTCGGCGCCGACTATCCGTGGCCGGTGCATGACCTGGATGTGACGCTGGGCTTCATCAACACTGTGGTCCTCATCGCCTCCTCCGTGACGGTCGTGATGGCCTGGGCCTGTCTGAAGCTGCGCAAGTTCGGCTGGTACCGTATCAACATGGCCATCACCGTGCTCTGCGCGGCGGTCTTCATGTTCAACAAGACCCTTGAGTACAAGGCCAAGTTTGCCCACTACGCCGTGAAGCTCACGGACGGCACCCTGCTCACCGGCCACCTGCCTCATGGCTATCAGATCAAGTTCGGCGATGTGACCGAGCTCGAGCTTTCTGTCCCGGTCAAGAACAGCGCTGTCACTGCGGACCCCGTCGGTTATGTCCTGCCGCTCATTGACGGCGAAGCGCCGAAATTCAAAACCGAAGACGGTCAGGAGATCGCCCTCGATTCGAAGTCATTCGCATCCCTTGCCGCCAGTGCGTTGGAAAAGGCCAAAGCCGCCAACAAAGGCAGTGCCTCGATCAAACTCGTTTCTGCCACCCCGCTGAAGTTCATCGCCAAGCCTTCCGAGATCTTTGGCTACACCGCCACCACCCTCACCTTCCGTGACGGCACCACCGCCACCGGCAAGCTTACCGACGACAAGATGACCCTGGAGGTCGATGGCGTCGATGCACGCGGCGTGGCGCAGTCGGAGAAGTCGCTCGCTTTCGATCACCGTTACCTCGGCGAAGAATGGCAGAAAGCCTTCGTCGCCAACCGCGATCACCACATCGCCAAATTCGAGAAGGATTATCCGACGCGGGACAAGGCCCGGTCCGCCACGCTTCAGAAAGAATCCCTTTTCTTCAAGCTCCACTCCGCCACTCCTCCCGCCGCCGGCGAAGCTCATGGTGACAAGCATGGGGCTGAAGCTCACGCTCCGGCCGAAGGCGGCCACGGTGAAGCCCACGGTCATCATCCCACCGTCGTGCTCGAGAAGAAGGACATCACCTTCTTCTCCAACTTCACACCGAAGCTGAACACGTACTACGCCATCTACTTCACGCTCACCGGTCTTCACGGTGCTCACGTGGTCATCGGCGCCTTGGTTCTTGCCTACTTCCTCTGCTTTGACAACAAGCGCCTCAAGCAGGACCCCGAACATCTGGCCAACCGCGTCGAAGTCGGCGGCCTGTTCTGGCACTTCGTCGATCTTGTCTGGATCTTCCTCTTCCCCCTGCTTTACCTCCTGTAATCTCCAATTTTTACCGTCATGGCTGACAACATCGAAGCAATTCAGAAATCGATCAAAAAGTACATCGCCATTGGGGCGTTGCTCATTTTCTTCAGCGGCCTGACCGTGGCGCTCTCCTACTGGGAGCTTCCCACCCACAGCCTGAACATCCTGGTCGGGATGATCCTGGCGACCATCAAGGCCGCTCTTGTGGCGCTGATCTTCATGCATCTCAATCATGAGCGCAGCGTGATCTACAAGATCCTCGTCTTCACGGTGGTCTTGGCCGTCGTCCTCTTCGTCCTCTTCGTCCTGGCACACGACGACCCGCTCACTTTCTCCGGCTTCTACAGCCCTGTTGAACAATAGTCCGAACGCCTGTCATGTCGCTCAAGCACTTCCACATCGTCTTTCTCGTCTTCGCCATCTTGTGCGATGCCGGGTTCTGGCTGTGGATGCATTTCATGCCTGAGGACGCCGCTCGTGCTGGAGTCAGCGGGCTCAAGAATTACGCCGGACTGCTCTGCCTGACCTTGCTGGCCTATGGCGTGTGGTACTTGGTCAAAAAAATGCGCACCATCATTGTCTGAACCATGATTTCTGCGCCTCCATCCTCCATTCTCGCCTGCGCCACCTGCATGGCGGACAAGGGCAGTCTTGTCGGCCAGGCTCAGGGCTTCGCCATTCTCTTCATGCTGGGCATGCTGGCCTTCATGTTTATCTGCGCCGCCTGTTTTGTTTATTCTTTTGTGCGCCGTCAGCGTGCGCATCAGCACCTCACCGCCGCCTGAACCTCTCTTTAAGCTTATGACCCTTAAACTCGATTCCATCAATGTCTGGATGGGCCAGACCCAAAACGCCTCCGAACACGGCGGCCTCGTTGATCACATGCTGGGCTTTGTCCACTGGTTCATGGTCGTGCTCGGCGTGGGCTGGTCCATTTATCTTGCCATCGCTTTCTATCGCTTCCGCCAGAAGAAGACCGCCCGCGCCGACTACCACGGCTTCCGCGGTCATGCGACGACCCACATCGAAATCGGCGTCGTCATCGTCGAGGCCATTCTACTGCTCGGCTTCGCATTCCCGCTCTGGTCCCGCCAAGCCGATGAATACCCGACCTCTCCCGACACCATCCGCATGCGTGCGCTCGGTGAGAAGTTCCTCTGGAACTTTCAGTACCCCGGCACGGACATGATGCTCAGCACCTGGGATCTGCGGAATGTGGATGGTGCCACGAACACCATGGGCAAGGACCTGCACGATCCGAACGGCAAGGACGACTTCGTCAACCCGGGCACCATGAAGCTGCCGGTGGGTCGTCCCGTCATCGTCGATGTCGCCTCCAAGGACGTGATTCACAATCTCGCGCTCGTCCCCATGCGTGCCGCCCAGGACGCTACTCCCGGTGTGAAAAGCCACATGTGGTTCAAGCCGACGAGGGAAGGCTCCTGGGACATCATCTGCGGCCAGCTCTGCGGCCCGGGCCATGCCCAGATGAAGGCCATTCTCGAAGTCGTGCCCGCTGCAGACTACGATTCCTGGGCCAAGGAGCAGTCGGATGCGGCTGCGAAGAAGACCAAAGAGGCTGAAGCCGCCGCGTCGAAGCCTGCTGCTCACTAATTTCCATCCCTCAGGGTGGCCGAATCGAAGGGCAAAATAATGAGGTCATTATTTTGCCCTTCTTCTTTTGCCACGCGTTCATGAACTGATTGTCATGCCCTCCCGCGTCTTCCATCGCTTTGCGCTGTTCACCCTGGCCGTCGGCGTGGTGCTGATCTGGTGGGGGGCGGCGGTCACGACCGAAGATGTCGGGCTCGCGGTTCCAGACTGGCCGCTTTGCTACGGCAAGATCAATCCTGAAGGCTGGTACAAGGTCCCCGCCTTGCTGCTGGAGCACGGGCATCGCTGGCTCGCCACCACCATCGGCTTTCTTGTGCTCGGGCTGTATTACTGGCAGTTCGCCAAGTTCAAACCCGGAGTGGTCGAGGGTGTTGGAATCGTCCTTTGTTCCTTTGGCTTTCTGGTGCTGATCTACATGGGGGCGCTCTTCGCCGCTGCATTCATCGCCGTTCTCGGTTTCTCCTGGCTTGTGTTGAAATGGTACAGCCAGCGCTGGCCCTTGCTGCGGGGTTTGACCACTCTTGCGCTGCTGCTGGTGGTGCTGCAGGCCTCGCTCGGAGGTCTGCGTGTGCTGAAGATGTCCGATCCGCTCGGTGTCACCCACGGCACGCTCGGTCAGGTGTTCTACTGCCTGCTGGTCTTCATCGCATTCGCCTCTTCACGCACCTGGACGGAGGGCCGTCTGGTTCTCACGGCCCGGGAAGCCGCCCAGGCACGGTTCTGGTCGCTCACATTGTTCCTGTGTGTCTTCGGCCAGCTCGTTCTCGGTGCCACGCTGCGTCACACTCAGCGCACCTACCTCGCCGCCAGCGACATTCTCACCACCAAGGGCCAGTGGCTGCCGCCGGTTTCGCCGCCGGATGTGTTTCTGCTCTTCGCCCATAAGTACTGGGGCTTCACCGTTGCTCTTCTCATCATCTTCGTCGCAGTGCGCTCACGTCGCTGGCTGGCCACGCTGCCGCAGCTCCGTCCCGTTGCCACGCTCCTCATGTTCATGCCCACCGTGCAGGTCGCCCTTGGCATTTATGTCATCCTGACGGGCAAGAGCTTCTGGGTCACCAACTTCCATGTCCTCAACGGCCTGGCGCTCCTCGCGCTGAGCAGTCTCCTGGTCGCCACCTTCTGGGGTGACCGGCTGTGCCGGCGTGAAGAAGTGGAAGAGTGACCGTCGCCGTCACTTCTTCTCCAACACCATGAGGAACTGATGCTGCCGGACGTCGGTTTGCAGTTTCGTTGGCCGCTTTGCCTGTGGATTGTCATTGCCCGAGCACCACTTCAACGTCTTTCCGTCGAGCGAGAGAATGCCTTCATAGTTCTTGCCGGAAAACTGGCCCGCTGTCCCCTTCGCGTCGATCTTCGGCACCTTTCCGCCAGAGCCCAGGATTCGATAGGTGCCTGCGCCCATCACCTGACCGCCGTGCGGATTGCTGGCGGTGATCAAATCCTCGGTGATCTCCAGTTTGATGTCGCCATGGCGTGAACCGTCGCTGTCTGCCATGAATCCCTCCCATGTGCCCAGAATCTGCTTTTTCACATCGGTGTCACCCTGGGTCTGTGCCGAGACCGCAGTGGAAATGAGGAACATGAGCACGCAGGTTCGAAACAGGAATGACGGCATGGTTTTCATAAGAAGAGGCAAGTTCACCTGAAACGGGGTGATCCGTCGAGACCAAAATGCAGCAGCCTCATCGGCCGGCGATCTGCCGGGACTGATCGAACTCCGCCATTTTTTGTTTCCACACGGCGGCTTGCGCCACTCCGCCCGTGGCCTCGGTGAATTGCGCGAGGCGTTCGATGGTGTCGCGCAGATGATGACGGGCCTCCTCTGGAAGTGTGTCGGCACAAGCGTTCAGGCCCTCATAGCTGGAGCGCAGCAGCGTTCCCGCCTCGGCAAACTTCTTCTGACCTAGCAGCGCTGCTCCCAGCAGGCTTTGGGCGCTGAATGGAAACCAGGCGTCCGGGTGGTCTTTGGGGCAAAGGACGAGGCAGTCGCGCAGGATCGACTCCGCTTCGCCAAATCTTCCGGATTGCAGCCAGAAGTCGCCCAGGTCAGCCGCGGCAGAGGCCACGACCACCGGATCAGCGGGATCACGTTTGCGCTGAAGTTCCAGCACCTGCTGATAGAGCTTCTCTGCTTCATCGAGCCTGCCTGCCTGCTGGTAGGTTTCGGCCAGTGCCGACTTTGTGGCGAGGGTCTCGGCATGTTCCGGTCCGAGAACCCGCTCCTGAATCCGCAGCGTTTGAAGGTACATTTTTTCGGCGTCTTCATGCCTGCCGTGCCGGGCGTACATCACCGCCACCGTCTGCATCTGGGCGAGGACATCAGGATCACCGGGACCGTAGGCCGCTTTCATGGTTTCCAGCGTTTCGAGCTGTAGCGTGACGGCCTCGGCCTGCTTCCCGGCGGCATCATACGACTCTGCCAGCCGCTGCATCGAGCGGAGTGTCTGGGCATGACTCGAGCCCAGCGCACGCTGCCTTGCCACCAGCGTTTGCCGCCGCAGGTCCACGGCCTCCTCGTGTCGGCCGTGCCGGTCATAGACCTGTGCCACGGTGTCCATTTGGGTGAGGATTTCAGGATCCTCCGGCGGGAAGGCGGTCCTCAAGGTCTCCAACACACGCAGTTGCGAAGCCTCGGACTCGGCATGCTTCCCCTGCGCCTCATACTCATCCGCCATGTATTTCATCGACAGCAGTGTCTGTGGATGCTTGGGACCGAGGACAAACTGTTTGGCCTCCAGGCTCTGACGGTGCAGTTTCAGCGCCTCATCATGTCTCCCGCGCCGGCCCAGCATCATGGCGGCCCGGTCCATCTGCGCCAGCGTTTCGGGATGCTCCATGCCGAAGGAATGCTTCATGATTTCCAGGGCGCCGAAATACAGTTTCTCCGCCTCGGACGGCATGCCGCCCGCTTCACACGCTTCGGCGGTGATGTTCATGGCGACGAGGGTTCGCGGATCACTCCCGCCCAGCACGCGTCGTGTGGCTTCCAACTGCTCACCTCGCAGCTTCATCGCCTCGGCCACCCGGCCCTGCGCACTGTAGGAGGCGGCCAGATTGCCGATGGTCGCGAGCGTGTCGAGATGATCCGGACCCAGCACGCGCTTCTGCACCTGCCAGAGATTCAGAAACAACGTTTCGGCCTCCAGGTGCTTCTCCTGATCATCACACACCGCCGCCAGCACCGTGATCGTGACAAACGTGTCGCGATGGTCCGGGCCGAGCGCCTTTTGCTGCGCGCTCAGCGTCCGACGCAGGAGAACCTCGGCATCTGCAAACCGCCCCTCGGCTTTCAAGGCGGTCGCCAGTTCCTGCATCGACCGCAGGGTGTCACGATGTGTGCCGCCCAGCGCGAGCTGGCGCTTCTCCAGTGCCCCCTGCAGTTGTTTTTGCGCGTCCACGGGGTGTGACAGCGCCAGGTAGGTCAGCCCGATCGTTTCCTGGGCCCTCGCGCCTGCTTCAGGGCTTTCCACCAGGGTGTCGAGACGCTCGGTTGCGTCGTCCAGCATGTCCTTCAGCAGGGTGGTGTCCTTCCCCTTCACGGATTCCGGTGTCAGACCGGCAAACATCTCCTGCAGGAACCGCGAGGTCATGGAATAGGATTCCGTTTTCTTCCGGGTGGCAAGGCGGGTCTCCTCCTGCTTCTCCCGCAGCAGCAACCATCCCGTGATCATCATCCCCACCGTCAGAATCAGCACCAGCACGGCAGCAAGCGCGAACAGTCCCCGATGCTCGCTGATGAAACTGCCCAGTGCCGAGCCCTGAATGCGTTGCTGATCTTCCAATGCCTGTGCTTCAGCGAGATAGCGCTGAAAATCGTTCTCGAGGGCGCTGACGGTCGTGTACCGGCTTTCGGGTCTCTTTTCCAGCGCCCGCATCACGATCCAGTCGAAGTGCTCTTCCAAAATGGCGACGTACCTGGCGGCCTCGACCTTCCGGTTCAGAGCAAGGCCGGTGAGCTGTGCTTTGGGCAGTGCGCTCAGACAGGCGGAGGGCTTGGCCGGCATGGGTCCGCAGACGAACCGCTGCACTTCCACCAAATAGTCTTCCGTCTCCCGGTTCGGTTCAAACGGCACGCGGCCTGTGATCAGTTCATAGAGCAGCATGCCCAGTGCATAGATGTCGCTGCGGTTGTCGATGCCTTTGGCGGCCACGTGCTCCGGTGTGATGTAGGCGGCAGGCGTCCGCAGGTGGCCGGTGGGAGTGACGAGCAGGTAGTTCATCGCTTTCGCGATGCCAAAGTCGGTGATCTTCAGCTCGGGCTCCCCCTTGTCGTTCCACTTCACCAGCAGATTGGCCGGCTTCAGATCGCCATGCACCACGCCCTTTTGATGGGCGTGATGAATGGCATCACAGGCCTGGAGAAACAACCGGACACGCATCAGCAGCGACACCTTTTGATCATCGCAAAACTGGGTGATGGGGGTGCCGTAAAGCAGATCGGTGACGAGATACGGCCTCCCTCCAGGGGTCATCCCGCAGGCATGCGGTTTGGCGATGCGCGGGTGGTCCAGCAGCGCCAGCGAGTGTTTCTGCGCCTCGTAGCGGATCAGAAAGTCGTTGGCCGCCGCAGGCACGATTTTGATGGCCACAAACTCCGCCACCCGCTGGTTGCGCTCCGCCATCCACATTTCGCTACAGGCGCTCTCCTCGATGATCTGCAGCAGCTTGTAGGGACCGATCAGATCCCCGGGCTTCTCCTGCGTGGCATTTGGTGAAGGGGATTTTGGCACCCTGATCCCCCGGGTTTTACGCTGTTTGCCGCTCGTGCCGGGATGACTGCGCAGCCGGTCCCAGACCTCATTCCACAATGCGGTATCGTTCCCACAGGCTGCGGTGAGAAAGACATGTCTCTCAATGTGGTTGGCACGTTCGAGTGCTTCATTGAAAAGCTGCTCGACGCGGGCGGGATCGGTGATCATGGGGAAAAGGCCATATGATAATTTCCATAAACATATGGCCCTCCCTGCCCTGCGGTATTGAATCAGGGTTCAATAGCTCCTTAACAGTACTTCACTTGATTATCTCGCCCACCAAAAGAATCGCGCCGGGATAAAACGCCGTCGCATCAAAGCGCTCGGGCTTGTCGATCTTGTTGCCGTTCTTCGCGAGGATCGTTGCCTTGTCCGGCTGCTCGGGATGAATCTCGATCTTCACCGTGTGCACCGCGTCCTCCAGATCGCTGCCGATCATGAGCGCACTCAGGCGATGGTAAACGCAGTAGGCGTCAAAGCGCGGCACGATCCGCTCCGGCTTGTCGTCCAGTGTCACGATCACCTGCCCTCCATCCGGTCCGATGATGTCGTAGATCGAGCAACGTGTGCCTTTGAACTTGAACGTGATCGTCTCACCGGGCTTGGAACCTTTATGCAACGTCGTCATGCGGTTCGCCCAGCGTTTGCCAAAGTCATCCGTCTTCGGATCGAGCAGCGCGAAGCCTTTCGAGAGCGTTGCGTCGGAGATCGGCAGCAGTTTGGCCTGCTCGTAGTTCGTGGCGATGAATGGAGCTCCCAGCACATGCGGTCCGGTCGCCTTTGATACCGCCTTGATCGGTTCCATCGAATGCACGATGGCCGCGAGATACAGTTCGTGGCCGGTTTCCACATGCGGATGCACGCTGTCGGGCGCGAAGACGAATTTCCCTTCGAGCGCCTTCTTCTCATCGTCTGTCTTCGGCAGCTTGGCCTTCCACACCAGCTTGCCTTCCTTCGCCAGCTTCGCGACTTCCATCGCCATGTGGATCGTCGGGATGCCGTATTGATCGGCGATTTTCTCCATCGCGCTTGCCGAGCGCTGGAACTTGCCGTCGAGCATCGCGGGCGCGAGCGCCTCGGTCAGCGTATAGACGAAGCAGATGTCGCACTCCGGCAGCGCCTTCCATGTCTGGCGCACGATGCCTTCCATGCAGCGGAAGATCTGCTCCGGAGATGCGCCGCCGTCATTCACGGCGAACTCGACGAACATCAGGTCCGGCTTGTGATCCAGCACGTCCTGTTTCAAACGAAACACACCGAGATCCGAGCCCGTGCCGCCGATCGCCGCGTTGATCTCGCTGAACTTCGCCTGCGGATAGGTCTTCTGAAAATACGCCAGCGTCTTCGGCCGCCAGCCGTTCTGCGCCGTGATCGAACCCCCGAGGTAGCCGATCTTGATCTCCGCGCCCGGTGTGTTCGCCTTCGCGAGGAAGTTCGGCAGGCCGTTGCGCGGGCGGCATTCTTTGGCCTCGACGAGCGGAAACTCATCGGCGGCATTGAGGATCGAAACAGAGCAGAGCAGGGCGACGAGAAGGGATTTCATGGCAGGAGGTCATTCTGGCCCGTGAGTGAAGCAGGGCAATGACTTCGTTGATCCAGCCCTCATGAAACGCCGCCGCTTCCTCCAGGCCCTGCCGCTGACGTTGACCGCCGCCGCCGTTCCCGCGCTGCCACGCGAACTCGGCATCACCACCGGTTCCTTCGTGCGCCATCTCGTTGAAACCACACAGCCGGGCAAACTGCGCCTGCTCGATCTGCCACGCCTCATGCGCGACGAGCTCGACATGCGCGTGATCGATCTCATGACCGCCACCCTCGTGTCGCTGGAGCCCAAATATCTCGAACAACTGCGTCAGGCCGCCGCGGATGCCGGTTGCGGGCTCACGAACCTCAAGATGAACCAGAAGGGCCTCGATCTCGCCGCAGCGGATGAAAAACTGCGCCGTGAGTCGATCACGGTCTATCGACGCACGATTGATGCGGCCGCCGTGCTCGGCGTTCGCTGGGTTCGTCCGCTGCCGGGACCGAAAGCTCCCGATTTGAAGCTGCTCGTGCCCTCGTATCGCGAACTGATCGACTACGCGGGTGAAAAAGGCATTGGCGTGCTCATTGAAAACTTCGGCTGGATGCAGGGCGACCCCGACGCGATCCCCAACGTCATCCAGGCCGTCGGCGGCGAACTCAAATCGCAGCCCGACACCGGCAACTGGACCGACGCAGCGCGTTACGACGGCCTCACGAAGGCCTTTCCCTTCGCCGTCTCCTGCGATTTCAAAGCCCGTGATTTCGCCGCCGACGGCACCCACGAAGCCTACGACTTGAAACGCTGCTTCGACATCGGCTGGGCCGCCGGTTTTCGTGGCCCCTGGTGCTTCGAGCACTTTCACAACGACCTGCCGCAGCTTTTTCGTGAGATGAGCGTCTTGCGCGACATGCTCCGAGGCTGGATTCAACACAGCAAAGAATAACCACGGAACAGACGGAAACTCAGACCCCGTGTGTTCCGCAGGCCGTCCTTGCTTTGAGTTTGCCGCAGAGAGGCAAAGGAGCAGAGAGCGCAGAGATCAATTCAGATCTGATGTAGAACCTCTGCCTCCTCCGCCTCTCTGCCCCTTGTAAGGTCAAAACGAACGTCCATGCCACCATCAATGGGCGAACCGCCCCTTTCATGTTCCGTGTGTTTCGTGTATTCCGTGGTTGGTCATTTCAGGTTCTAATCCAGTGCACCATGAGCTTTCGTTCACTCCTCCAACACGGCATCGCCATCCCCGCGCATCCGCTCGCGTTGAATGCACAGCGCAAGCTCGACGAACGTCGCCAGCGCGCCCTCTCCCGCTACTACATCGCCGCCGGAGTCGGCGGACTCGCAGTCGGCGTGCACACAACGCAGTTCGCGATCCGCGATCCGAAGGTCGGTTTGTTTCGTCCCGTGCTCGAACTCGCCAAAGAAGAGATGGATCGTGTCGCCAAACCACTCGTACGCATCGGCGGCATCTGCGGAACAACGAAACAAGCAACCATCGAGGCCGAATTGCTATGTTCACTCGACTATCACGCCGGGTTGCTCAGTCTCGGAGCCATGCGAGACGCTTCTGAAGACGAAATGATCGCGCACTGCCGTGCTGTCGCGGAGATCATTCCCGTCATTGGCTTCTATCTTCAGCCCAGCGTCGGCGGACGCGTGTTGCCTCACTCCTTCTGGCGTCGCTTCGCGGAAATCGACAACGTCGTCGCCATCAAGATCGCGCCGTTTAACCGCTACCGGACGCTCGATGTCGTCCGCGCCGTCATCGAGGCCGGACGCGATGACATCACGCTCTACACCGGCAACGACGACAGCATCGTCACCGACTTCCTCACGCCGTTCCGCTTCGGTGGCAAGGAACGCCGCATCGTCGGCGGTCTGCTCGGTCATTGGTCCGTGTGGACGCTGCGCGCCGTCGAACTGCTCGAACGCTGCCGCCACGCCGACGCCACACCCGAACTGCTGCGCCTCGGCGTCGAAGTCACCGACAGCAACGCCGCCTTCTTCGACGCTGCGAACGCCTTCCACGGCTGCATCGCCGGCCTGCATGAAATCCTCCGCCGCCAGGGCCTGCTCGAAGGCCTCTGGTGCCTCGACGAAACGGAAACGCTCAGCCGCGGCCAGCTTGAGGAAATCGACCGCGTCTGCCGTGCCTATCCGCATTTGAATGATGATGCGTTCGTTGCGCAGCATCGCGATGAATGGCTGACTTGATCTGTTAGAGACAGAGCTTTTGACACGACAACGTTTTTTGTCGGTAATGCACCTGTTCACCCAACTCTGAAAGCTACCGTCATGAAGATAGCAGACATGGATTATTTGCTGGCATACGACGACCCTCCCGACTGCGATGCAGGAGCCAACTTTGATCCCATAAAGGAGTATGCAGTGGTTCGCTCGCTTGGACCGGAGCTGTCTTCCATTTCAGGGCACGACCTAAAGCTCGACATGTGTATTGAGGACGCATCGTTCTTTGCGGATTGGTACGCATGCGAGAATTTGCCTCGCCCCCATCCGAACTATGCTTCCGGAGTGATTCACACAATTATTAGCATCCGCTTTTCTGCATTTGGACGCATGTTCGCCATTTGGTGTGGCTCGGACCTGTTTCCCATTAGTGAGGACAGACGACAACGACTCATCGAATACCTGATAGAACGTGACTTGGTTTATGCACCCGACTCACTGTTGGGCTTGCCTTACCATCATCCTGAGTGGTTCCAAGACTGGCGAACTCGATACTTCGACTATCTCTGATCTGATGAGCCGCAAAGCCGCACAAATGACTATGAACAATCCTATTGCAGTCCCTCAATTCCGGAAAAACCGTCGGATCGAACTCACGGCCTGATCGACCTTGCGCTCGAAGGTGCTCTTCGGTGGCGGTGCGGGTGTGCGGCGCTTGGTCGTGGTGGAGGCGGTGGTGGGTTTCTTTTTCGTGGTCGTTGTCTTGGGCTTGGTGATCGTGGAGGTCTTCGGTTTTGCTTCTGCCACGGTGGCTTTTTTGACTTCGACTTTGTCCTCGGGTTTGGTGCTGGTGGTTTTCGTCGCGGGTTCGGTTTTTGATTCTGGCTTCGCTTCGGAGACGATGGCGACGGCCTTGCGCACTTCTTCTTTGGGTTCCGCTGGTTTTGCCTCGGTTTTTGGGGCGGGCTTTTCGACAACGGGCGTTTTTTCCGCCGGCTTGGGCGCAACGACGACGATGACGGGCTTCGGTTCCTCCGGCAGAAGGCCGGGCACGGCGCCATAGCCGTAGAAGTGCGACGGGCTTTCGGCTCTCGGCAGACTGAAATCAAACACGCTCACGCCACTGTGGCGTTCACCCTGGAAGTAGCGGCCATCGCTGGCGCCGAAGACGACGCGTTTGCCGTTTTTCTTGAGTTTGCCGAGGTAGATCATCACATGCGTGACGGGCAGTTTGCGCTTCGTCTCAGTGGTGTTGGTCCAGAACAGCAGATCGCCGGGTTTCAGGCCGGCGAATTCATCGCTGTCGAAGCTGGTGGCGGTGGGTGTGAGGTGGAGCTGGGTTTTCTTTTCCACCCAGTTGCACATCTCATCGGACTGCCGCGGCACGTCCTTCAGTCCTTGGAAGTGCAGCGTGTGATACACGGTGCCGGAGCAGTCCATGCCGCCCTTGGTGGGATCGTGCGAGCCGTAGAGGTAGCCGAGTTCCAGCCGGGTGAGCGCCATGGCGCTCTGCACGAGGCTTTGAATCTGTTTGGGGTACTTCGCAAAGCCGCTGATGTCCTCGATGCTGATGGTGGAGACGGCGGCGGGTGTCGGCACATTGGTTTTCTCCTCCGCCTTTGCCGGAGTGTCTTTCTTGGGGGTCGCTTCTGTTTTGCCGGACTTTTTCTCGGATGAGGTCGTGGCCGCCACAGCAGCAGCGCCTGTCCACATGGACAAAAGCACGATCAATGGGAGTCGCAGTGAAGCAGGCATGAGAAAACGAGGGGTTGAGGGCTGATGACCCCTGCTTGGACGCTCCGGCGGCCGAATTTGATCAAATCAATCCTGCATTCGGGAGGTCACCGCGCAGATCACGCCTGCCATGAGCAGCAGCGAGGCGACGATCCGGGTGCCGTAGGCGCGTCCGGATTCATGCCGCTCGCGGTTTCCCAGCAGCGGACCGAGCAGGGCGACGACGGCGAGACTCCACATGCCGCGGGTGGCATAGACGACGTTCACGCCGATGGCATCGTTGAAGAACGCGAGCGAGACCCCCATGAGCACCGACTGCAGGGCGACGAGCGCACTGCCGGCGAGCGACCATTGCATGGCCCGATTCCATGGAATCGGCGGACGTTTGGGCAGCAGGACCATGGCGAAGAGCGAAAGCAGACCGGTGGTGCCGGCCAGGATGGCGAGGAAGGTCTTTGCTCCGAACCCGGGTGCCCAGCGTTGCAGCAACACGTCCGCGAGGGCGAAGAAGGCCGAGCTGATGAGCGCCATGACGACCGGCCCGGCGAGGCGCGCGCCCTTGGGCGTTTTAAAATCCGTCGCGCTCATGAGGAAAATGCCCGCCGTCGTGATGAAGGCCGCGATCCACATCAGCGGGTTCATGCTGCCGGCGATGAGCAGGCTGGCGCTCAGCGCGACGAACACGACCTTCGATCCAAGCACGGGCGTCACGAGCGAGACATCGCCGCGCTGCATCGCGATGAAGGTGAACCAGCTTCCGGTGAAGAACAGCGTGCCAAGGCCCACGGGGATGTACCACAGATGCCAGGCGACGGGTTGCGTCTCCAACACCACGAGCGGCAGAAACACGAGCGAGCTGGCCCAGTTGTTGACGTGAAAGCAGGCCATCGGGTGCGCGCCCTCGTTGAGCGCCTTTTTCAAGAACAGCGAGGCGATGGCATAACCGATGGCGGCGACCAGCGGCAGCAGCAGATACCAGGGAAAGCTCATCGCCAATGACGAATGCAGGAAGGACGAATGACGAATTTCCTCGTTTCCGCGGGCCTGGGTTCGTCATTCGTCATTCGGAAATTCGTCATGGAGGGTTCATTCACCGCATGGGGTCACGCATTCACCAACTTCAGCCCCCACGCGATGACAATCGGCGTGGTGACGCAGCTCACCACCGTGGTGGCGATGACGACCTGCACCGCCGTGGGCGCGTGACCGCCATACATGCGTGCGATCATGATGTTGAAGACGGCGGAAGGCATCGCGGCTTGCACGATGAGGATGCGCTTTAACTCCGTCGTCACCGGCAGGTAGTATGCGGCAGCCACGAACGCGAGCGGCAGCACGCCGAGTCGCAGCACCGGGCTGAGAACGGCCACCTTCCACTGCATCGCCTCCTGGCCGATCAAATCCGCGATGGAAGCGCCGATCAGCAGCACCGCCAGCGGCACCGCGCAGGCACCGAGCATGACGAAGGTGTTGTGCGCCATCTGCGGCACATAGACGTGCCAGCCGGTGAAGTTCAGCACCAGCGATCCGAGGATTGTGATAACCGGCGCATTCAGCGCGAGACGCCACGGTGCCCTGTCAAAACCGGTCAGCATGCCCACACCCGCCGTCCAGCAGGCGATTTCGACACCGAGCGTGAAGGTGAACAGCACGCCGAGCGTGCCTTTGTCCGGAAACAGAGCCGTGACGATGGGAATGGCCACGAAGCCGTAGTTTTGCAGGCCGCAGGCCACGCTGAACGTGCGCCGGCCTTCGCCGCGCTTCAAACCGATGAGCGGCGCCACGAAATACGTGAAGCCGATGCTGAGGGCGACGAGCGTGAAGCCCAAACCTGCCGCGACGGCGACGGGGCCGATTTTCATCACCGATTCATTGCCCACCACGCGCTCGATGATCAGAGCCGGCGTCAGCAGCATCACGGAGAGCTTCATCAGGCTCGCGTCCGCCTCCGGTTTCAACAGTCCCACGCGGCGTGCCAGCGCACCTGCAGCCATCGTGAGATAAACCGGGATGGCCACGGAGAGAATGCTGAGGAAGTCGAGGTTCGACATGCGCGTGCCTCAGCTAGGCGGTGAAAGGTGAACGTGCAAGCACGACGGCATTCAACCGCGCTTCCACACCACCCACAGCTCCGGCGGCGAGGCCGCGCGATTCACCGGCCGCAGGTGCTGCACCTCGAAGCGCCGAGAATCGAGCGTGGCGGCCCATTCGGCCATGTGGCGGCCTTCCTCGGCCCCGCCTTCGTGGCCCGGATACACGGTGATCGTGAGCACGCCGCCCGGCTTGAGCAGGTCCAGCGCCTCTTGCACCGCGATCATCGTCGTTTCGGTGCGTGTGATGAGCGCTTTGTCCGCGCCGGGCAGGTAGCCGAGGTTGAACATCACCGCGCTGACTTTCCCATGCAGCTCCACCGGCACATGCGCGCGCATCGTTTCGTGCCCGGCATGAATCAGCGTTGTCATTTCAGCGGGAACACGCTTCCGCGTCTCGATCAGTGCTGCTTCCTGCACATCAAATGCGAACACATGGCCGCCCGGAGACACGCACTGCGTCAAAAACAACGTGTCATGACCGTTGCCCATCGTCGCATCGACTACCACATCTCCCGCGCGAAGGCGATCCTTCAAGATCAACTGCGCCCACAGCACGGACGACGGCAGTCCGCCATTGGGGCTGGCGAGATGGGGTGAGTTCGGAGAACTGGTCATCACAGGCGTGTCAGGCTTGAATGATCGCCATCAAATCAGCCAGTTCGTCGAAATGAGAGTCCATGCAGTAAAGAGGCAAGCCGTGGCTCTTTGCCGTTGCTGCAATCCACAGATCGTTTTCGGGAATGGGTTTGCCTTTGGCGGCAAGAGCCTGCTTCAAGTCCGCATAGGCAGTGGCTGTGGCATCATCGGGAAAAAGCACCACCACTTCGCGGGCGAAACGTTCCCATTGCTCGATGGCCCGGCGGCTATTGCCCGCCCGCTGGATGCCAAAACGCATCTCGCCCAAAGCGGTGAGCGGAAGGTAGAGTTCCGTGGCCGCCTTGAGGCGTGCGGCGATGGCAGCATCAGATGTCCGCATGTGCCGGACGATCACGCTGCTGTCGAGAGCAAGGCTACCAGGCGTTTTCATCCACGGTGCTGCATTCGGCAAGGGCGGTTTCGAGCGCTTCGCCTTCTTCTCCGGCCAGACTGCCAGCGGTGGCGTCGATCATCGATTCGCGACGCAGACGGCGATCTTCGAGCAGCGCGTGAATGAAATCCGCCGCCTCCTCCAGCCGGTCGGCAGGCAGGCGGCGCAGTTCGTCGATGAAGGGCAGCGCGGACGTCATGCGTGAAGCATACGTCCTGGGGATGCTATTGTCGAGGGTCTTGAAAGCGCATGGGGGACGACCTCATCGCTGGTCATATCGAGTTCTGCTGCAAATCGAACGCTTCATCAAGCGCTGTGCCATCCAGCAAATGCTCGATGAGATGCCATGCAAGCTAGGGGCTGCGGAGAGTAACAGAGGGACAAACAACCTATTCCACGTTCCCGTTGCCCATCGTCGCATCGACCACGACGACGTCCGGCCTCAGCCGATCCTTCAAGATCAACTGCGCCCACAGCACGGACGACGGCAGACCGCTATTGGGGCTGGCGAGATGGGGTTTGGTTGGAAGCATTGTCATAGATCAGGGAATATCCATGGGTCAGGAATCGACGTTTTGCATCTCTCCTGTCTCCTGGATGGAATTCGTCACCGAACCCGAGCACCTGCCAAATTGACAACGCATCTCCGGTGGCGCACGATAGGTGGCATGAGTAAAAACCCGTTGCCACCCCATCCGAAGGTGATTTCGACGCGCAAGGCTTTGGCGAAGCGGCCGCAGCCCTCTCTGGAACAGGTGCTGCGTCAGGCAGAAGCCTCGCGGAAGTTCAGGTTCAGCAGCTCATCGCCTGGGCAAAAGCTGCCCGGCGCCTGATCACGGAATCGGATTTTGAGCGGCTGCCGCTCGTCAGTGATGAAACCGGCGAGCACGAGGTGCGATTTCATGAGCCGGACCGCCGTGTGTGGAAGAAGACATGGCCTGGAACCTTCGGCATGATGCCGGAATGGTTGCCTGAAGGCTGGAAGCCGGCCTATGCCGCTCCTTTGGATTACCTGGAGCGGTTCATCCTGCATAACGCCCTGTTTCAGGATGATGTGAGGCTTGAAGGAATCATCATCACCGATCATCCATCGCAACTCGTCGGTGCGGTGCCTGGAGGCTGCTCGATGGTCATTTCCCAGCGTTGGCTGATCGCCGCTGACGATCAAAACCCACATCCCACGGCCGAGCAGATCGTCTCATTCATGCAGGAACTTGGATTCGAACCCCTGCCGGATTCATTCTTCGGCTGGTTTCGCGAGGATGACGGCGTGATCGTGCTCGACGCCAAACCCGACAACTTCGTCCTCACGCCAGATGGCATCCTGCCCTTCGACCTCGTCTTGGCCCGTGGTATGGGTGACTGATCTCCAAGAATGATTTGTTTCGTCACAAATAACCGTGAATTAGCGCTTGAAGCGCCAGCCTAAACCGAAATGGTGCCGTCACAATGCATGCACATCAAATTAGTCCTTTGGTATCAATTCTGATTGGCCTTTCTGCGGTCGCAACGAATGCCAATGATATTCAGGATGACTTTTCGCGTGATTCTGGCCTCTGGCATTTCAGTGGAGGAGGTGGGAAAGGCAAGCATGTCCTACAAAACAACCGACTTGAGTTCTCGACTCAAGAAACCTTTACAGGCAATGATTCAGCGACTCATTACTGGAAGGTTCCTATCGGTAGTTATGATGAATCGTGGGAAGTCCAGGCAGATGTGTTTCTTGGCAATTTCCAATTGGGCAATGGCAACCCTTATGCAGGGCTTGCTTTGTTAGTCGGCAACAAATCGAAACCGTCGCGTAGCTTTATCCGGGTTCAGTTGCGTAGGGGTGACAAAGGTCATCGTGCTTTCAATGCGGACGCTTATGAGGGCCGAAATTATCTCGGTTCAGAGTGGGCGGACACAACTGCCGATACAGCAACAATCCGAATTCAGTTTGATGCTAAATCGAAGCTCTTAACAGCGAGCTATGATGCGGACAGGGCAGGCGCATCAGAGAACTTTGTGAGCTTCTACAGCATCGACATTGGGAAAGGGCCGAATAGTTGGCACATGAAAGACAAAGATGTTTTCGAGTTCTCTGTTGTCAGTCAATCGACCCAAACTGTGGTTTCATCGGGGGATATGCACTTCGACGATGTTGTGGTGAAGAATCTGAGCCAGTAGCCATTCCACCGCACTTCAGAGCTTGTTCGCCTGCAAATCCAGCTCCTCATCAAGCGCTGTGCCATCCAGAAGATGCTCGATGAGATGCCGCGCGAGCCAGGGAGAACGGAGGGAGCCTTTGGAGCCGAGGCCGTTGAGGAAGGCGACGCGGGGATGACTGGGATGCGTGCCCATGAGGGCCTGACGGTTCTTGATGATGGGACGCACGGCGCTCTGTGTGGCGGTGATGTGGGCAGGAGCTTTGAGCAGGTTTTGCAAGCTGGCTTCAAGCGCCTGCACCTGCGTCGGTGAAGGCGTGTTCTGATCTGCAAACGTCCATTCGTAGGTGGAGCCGGCGCGCAGGGTGCCGTCGTTGCGTGGGAGGAGCCAGCAGCCGCGATTCAGGATGCGTTTTTCGCCGTGAAGGTCGGCGGTGACGGTCAAAATGGTGCCGAGGGCGGATTGAAACGGCACCCAGTGAAGAAGCGGATGTTTTTCAGCGCTCCAGCCCTGTGCCCAGATGACATGGGAGAAGCGCTGGCCGTTCCATTCGACACCTTCGGCATTGTCATGCACGTCTGCGGGCTGCACGTCGGCTTTGATCCACGCATGGAGCGATTCAAAGAAGCGGCGGCTGGTTTGAAGGTAGGCGGTGGTGTCGAGCCAGGCGGCGTGGCGTTGCTGGAAGCCGTTGTGCGGATCTCGGACCACGGTCGCGTCCAGTTGCGGCTGCTTTCGATGCAGGAAGGGCTGCATGTCGGGATCGCGGCGGCGTTTTTCCCATTTGGCGATCTCCTGGTCGTTCTTCAGCAAACGTACGTAGCCGCGTGGGAAGAGGAAGCGCTGCTGCAAACGTCTGCCGCACTCGCGGTAGAAACGCAGCGCCTCGCGATAGAACAGCACATAGCGCCAGCTCACCGTGAGGCGCATGCCGGTGATGGGCGTGATCAATCCGGCGGCGACTTTGGAGCAGGTGACCGGCTCGTCGCGATCCGCGATGACAAACGGCACGCCGCGCTCCCACAGCCGCCACGCGAGCGCCGTTCCGGCGAGGCCCTGGCCGATGATGAGGATGCGGGGTAACATGGACCGCAGTTGATAGCCGAAAGTGGCGAAAGAGCGTGAAAAAAGAAGGCCTTCAAATCCCGCCGATGAGACGGGGCGGCAGGGCTACCTCTCCGCCAAGGTGGCCTGCATGAGTCCCTTGAGCTTTTCGTGAGTCTGAGTGACCTGCATTTCAGTGGGCGGGCCTGCTTCTTTCCACAGGGTGCTGATCTCATCCATCGTCGTGCCGATGCGCTGGATCAGGGCTGCTTCACGTTTGGAGGGGCTGAGCCGGTTGAAGTGGTCGCGAATGTCCTGCAGGATCGCGGGGGAGCCGATGCAGAGCGGGCGGACGTCCGCGGCGGAACTTTCGACGACGGCGGTGGAGGCGATTTCGAGCAGACGCAGCCACAGGCCGAGATCGATCATCACCGCGAGGTCGTCGTCTTTCTGTTCGCGCAGCATGCGTATCAAAACATGATGGCTGTCCACGATTTCCTTCCCCAGTTCCTTCCACTCGCTGCTTTCGGCCATCTTGCCCTGGGCCATGAGGCGCGGCATGAGCTTCTCGCCGAGGCCGAGCATGCGGCAGTAACTGAGCACGTCCTGGTTGTTGTTGCGGAACTGCTGTGAATCTCCTGCCTGCCAGACGAGAAAGCTGTCCGCCAGCAGGCTGCCGAGGATCAGGGAGGCGCGGTCGCGGTCGGTGGGCGGGGTGGGCGGCGGTGGGCGAAAGAGCAGCCGCCAGCGGGTTCTTGTGCGCTGGCCGATCAGATCCAGGAAGTCTCCCGGTGTTTGATCCGTCAAGGTGATGGCAGACGCGTCCGCTTCCGGACCCTGCTCATCCGATGCCATCGCGGACATCCCAAACAGGCACAGGCCCAGCGTCGCGAGGCAAGTCGTTCGGCAGAAGCGAAGCGGGTTGGTTGGCATGGCGGGAGGCGGACGGCCCACTTTACTCCACCGTGACGCTTTTCGCCAAGTTTCTTGGCTTATCGACATCACAGCCGCGCGCGACAGCGGTGTAGTAGGACAAAAGCTGCAACGGCACCACGTTGAGGATCGGCGTGAGGTAGGACGGGCAGTCCGGCACATAGATCACATCCTCGGTCAGGCGCTCCAGCTCCGTGCGCCCCTCGGTGGTCACGGCGATGACGGGGCCTTTGCGGGCGAGCACTTCCTCAATGTTGCTCACGTTCTTGTCGAAGACGGCATCGTCAGGCGCGATGAAGACGCTCGGCATGTCCGGCTTCACCAGGGCGATGACGCCGTGTTTCAGCTCCGCGCTGGGATGGCCGCTGGCGTAGATGTAGCTGATCTCCTTCATCTTCAGCGCCCCTTCGAGCGCCACAGGGTAGTTGGCCTGACGCCCCAGGAACAGCATGCCCTCCACATGCGCGTGCTTTTCGGCGATGGCCTTGATCTTGTCCGCCTGCTTCAAGATGGTGGCGATCTTGTCCGGCAGCGCCTCGAGCTGGTCGATCATCTCCAAACCATCGACGCTGGACAGATGATGAATGCGGCCAAGCAGCAGGCTGAGCAGTGTGAGGATGGTGACCTGCGAGGTGAAGGTCTTCGTGGCCGCCACGCCGATTTCCGGCCCGGCGTGGATGTAAACGCCGCCGTCGCTCTCGCGGGCAATCGTGCTGCCGACGGTGTTGACGATGCCGAGGCAGCGGATGCCCTTGCGCTGGCCCTCACGCATGGCGGCCAGCGTGTCGATGGTCTCGCCGCTCTGGCTCATGACGAACAGCAGCGTGTTTTTGTTGGCCGGAACATTGCGGTAGCGGAACTCGCTCGCGATCTCGACCTCCGTGGGCACGCGGGCGAGCGTCTCGATCAAATACTCGCCAGCCATGGCCGCGTGATAGGCGGTGCCGCAGCCGGCGAGAATGATGCGGTCGATCTGGGCCAGCTCACGCGGCGTCATGTTCAGCCCGCCGAGCACGGCGGTGCATTCATCGCGGGAAAGGCGGCCGCGCATCGCGTTGCGCAGGGAATTCGGCTGCTCGTAGATCTCCTTGAGCATGAAGTGGGGGAACTCGCCCTTCTCCGCGTCATCGGCGCTGAACTCGACACGGCTGACCTTCACCTCGGCGGGCACTCCTTGATGAGACTGCACGCTGTAGCGGTCCTTCGTGATCGTGACGATGTCGTAGTCGTTGAGGTAAACCACATCACGCGTGTGATTGACGACGGCGGAGACATCGCTGGCCAGGAAATGCTCATGATCACCGAGGCCGACGATGAGCGGACTGCCGAGGCGGGCGCCGACGATCACGCCGGGCAGATCACCATGCATCACCGCGATGCCGTAGGTTCCCTTCACGCGTGCCAGGGCGGCTTTGACGGCATTGACGAGGCGCTGGGTGCCGTCCTTCTCCGTGGATTCGTCAAAGTAGGTGCCGACCAGATGCGAAAGCACCTCGGTGTCGGTTTGCGACTGAAACGTGTGCCCTTTGGCGATCAGTTGATCGCGAAGCGTCTGGTAGTTTTCGATCACCCCATTATGGACGAGCACCAGCTTGCCGGACTGGTCGGGATGGGGGTGCGCATTCGCGTCGGTGGCTGCTCCGTGGGTGGCCCAGCGGGTGTGGGAGATGCCCATGGTGCCGAGCAGGTTCGCTTCGGTCACCGCCTGACGCAGGTTGTCGATACGACCGGCGCGTTTCACGATGCGGAGGCTTTCACCACCGCCATTGAGCGCCATCCCGGCCGAGTCATAGCCGCGATATTCCAAACGACGCAGCCCGTCCAAAAGGATCGAGCTGGCCTGACGATTGCCGATGTATCCAACGATGCCGCACATGAGAAAATAAAGGGGGTAAAACGGATCCTGTCGCATGACAGGCCGGTACGATACCGCCCCGCAGAACCCACGCCAGCAGTTCATGCCCTCCTCTTTTTTCTTTATTGGAACGAAGTCCTCTCCTCACACCATGATCCCGCTCACCAGCTCCCCATGCACGTCGGTGAGGCGGAAGTCGCGGCCTTGGTAGCGGAAGGTCAGGCGCTCGTGATCGAGTCCGAGCAGGTGCAGCACGGTGGCGTTCAAATCGTGCGTGTGGACCGGATTTTCGGCGACGTTGAAACCGAAATCGTCGGTTTTGCCATAAACGGTGCCCGGTTTGATGCCGCCACCTGCCATCCACATGGTGTAGGCGTCCTTATGGTGGTCGCGTCCGGGGGAGGTCTTGGTGCCGTCGCCGTTGATGCCCTGTCGCAGCGGAGTGCGGCCAAATTCGGCCCCCCAGATGACGAGCGTCTCGTCCAGCAGCCCCCTCTGCTTCAAATCGCGCACGAGGGCGGCCATCGGACGGTCCACGTCCTTTGCCTTGGCCGTGAGGCGCTGTTTGAGACCGCCGTGATGGTCCCAGTCTGAGTCAAAGAGCTGCACCATGCGCACGCCGCGCTCGACGAGGCGGCGGGCGAGCAGGCAGTTGTTGGCAAAGGACGCCTTGCCCGGCTGCGCACCATACATGTCGAGCGTCGCTTTTTTCTCCTGCGTGATGTCCATCAGCTCCGGTACGCTGGTCTGCATGCGGTACGCCATTTCGTACTGGCTGATGCGCGTGGCGATCTCCGGATCGCCGACGAGGCCGAGCTGCTGCTCGTTGAGCGCCTTCACGGCATCCAGCACACGGCGGCGGTCTTTCGTGCTGTGACCCGCAGGATTGCCGAGGAAGAGCACCGGCTCGCCGCTGCCGCGAAACTGAATGCCCTGATAGACGCTCGGCAGGAAACCCGTGCTCCAGAGCGTCGAACCCGCTCCACCGGGCGGGCCTGAAAGCATCACCACGTAGGCCGGCAGATCACGGTTCTCCGCACCCAGGCCATACGTCAGCCAGGCGCCCAGGCTCGGACGCCCGCCCTGGCCGAATCCGGTGTGCAGAAACATCTGCGCCGGGGCGTGATTGATCTCGTTGGTGTGCAGGGACTTCACCACGCAGATGTCGTCCGCCACGGTGCCGAGATTTGGCAGCAGCTCCGAAAGCTCCAATCCGCTCTGCCCATGGCGATGAAATTTGAACTCCGTGCCCGCGAGTTTCAAATCACCGCCGATGAAGGCGAAGCGCTTGCCCTTGGTCAGTTCCTCCGGGCAGGCCTGCCCGTCCATCTTCTGCAGCAGCGGCTTGTAGTCGAACAGATCGAGCTGTGAGGGCGCTCCGATCATGTGCAGGTAGATGATGTTCTTCGCCTTCGGCGCAAAATGAGGGCGCGGAAAGGGCAGCACAGATGTCGCAGGCAGATCTCGGGCCAGCAATGACCCCAGAGCCGCCGAACCGAGCCCGAGGCCGGACTGGCGGAAAAACTGGCGGCGTGAGACGTCGAGGAAGGCGGGGGAGAGGGATGTCACGCTGCTGAAACGGGGCCGCAGTCGCCTAAATTTCTCTCAAGACCATGGTCAAAGCGGCGGCAAGCCGTCGATCATCCGAGATTCGGTGAAGGGTGGAAAATATTTGGTTCTATTGGCAGGTCTGCCAATAGACAGGATCTGAGGCCGGGTGAACGAGTAGCATCCTTTTGTGCCGTCCGCGTGATGGTGCGAGGCAGATGCGAATACATTCATCCAAAGACCGGTTATGAAACTGCTCCAATCAGGCCTCATGCTTCTGAGTTTCACCAGTTGCAGCATCGTTCAGACGTTGCAGATGGACACACGATTGTTCGTGAGGGTGCCAGGCCCGGTACCTGCGGAACGCGAACCCCGGCAGGTGGTAAACGGCTGGCACTTCAAGCATCTGGTCCAGGGGCCCAGTGCCAAACAACCTGAAGCCCAGTGGTACCTGGTGTGGCATGACAGCGGCAAGGACCAAACCCACGGCGTCATGTCCATGGCCCATGCCTGGAGAAAGGCCGAAAAGCTGGCTCCTGAAATCGCCGATGCCACCTTTCAGCTTTTGCACGTGTATCCGCAGGTGGTGGAACCAAACCTGATCTGCAGGCCCGACAAGGCCGTTCAACGAGCGTCATCGAAGAACGGAGCGTCGGCTCGGGGAGAGACGGACCGCATCCAGGTGAAGAAACTGCCCATGTCCCTCTGGCCTTCGCGTATGAACGCTGACGGGCAGCATCTACCATCCTGGCACTTGGCGAGTGATGCCGCCCAGCTCCAAGACGCCCGCCAGGAAACGCGACGGCGGGCTCCTGGGGGTCTGGAGAAGATCCACGTGGGCATTTTGGACAATGGTTTTGACAACCGGCATGCCGCCCTGCCTGCGAGCCTTCATGAGGAGCGGGAGGCCGATTTGAAAAACCTGCTCGCCTGCATGAGCGGTCATTGCCATCTGCTGGGACCTGGTGACTCGCATGCGTCGCATGGAATGGGCACGCTGGGCATTCTGGCCGGGACCCGAAGAACGTTTGTCGATCCAAATCCACGCAAAGATGGCAAGCCACGGGTCGTCCCCCTGACAACGGAGCTGGGAGGAGTGCCGGAGGCGCAGATTTATCCGGTGCGGATTGCTCCCTGGGTGGCCTCGTTTTCCACCGCCAACTTTGCCGCCGCCGTGGACTACGCGAGCCGCGTGAAGAAGTGCGATGTGCTGTCCATGAGTCATGGCGGCGGTCCTTCCCTCATGTGGATGGATGCGATCAATGCCGCCTACGATCGTGGTACGGCCATGTTCGCTGCCACGGGAGATTACGTGAACTTTCCGTGGATGCGCCTCGGGATCGGCGTTCCCTCATCGAGTGTTTATCCGGCGGCGTGCAGACGGGTGATTGGCGTTGGTGCGGTGACGGCTGATGGTTCTCCCTACGGCGTCAGCACCTGGAAAGCAAAGCTGCTGCATTTTTGGAACATCACCTTCATGCGCGGCAGTTACGGTGCCGACGGTGTCTGGAGGAACCTGACTGATCATGCCCTGTCCGAGGAACTCGGTGGGAAGATCGACCAGGTCGAAGTGAAGCATCTCGGCCAGTTGCGCGCCGCACCGCTTTCCGCGTATGCTCCTGGCATCCCGTGGTTGGTGCTCCCGGAAAAGGACGGCACTGGCAATGACCGGGTGGATTTAGACGGCGGTGGTGCCTCGGCTGCAACCCCGCAGGTGGCGGCCGCTGCAGCCCTTTGGCTGGCGACGCATCGTCAGGAGATGGGAGAGAAGAACTGGCAGTCCTGGCAGAAGGTCGAGGCGGTTTATGATGCGCTCCTGCTCAGCGCGGCCCGCCCTTGGGCGGCGGCCACAACGCGGAAGGAAGACCAGCCCGCGCATCCGCTGAAAGGTTCAGGCATCCTCAAAGCGCGGGATGCGCTCGACCTCTCCTTTGACAGGGTGCGGGCCACAGCCGGCACGACGCTCCGCTGGCCAGAAAGGCCCACAGGTGCACCGCGGGACTTTTTCGACGGACAGCGCAGCACGGCGAAACTGCTCCAGGCCGAAGGAACATCGGTGTCCATCAGCTCACGTGCGGATTTTCGCTGGGAGAAGAAGCACATGGTGACGGATCCTCTTCAGCGTCAGCAAGCGTTGGAGACGATCTACTTCAACATGGGGCTCATTCAGGAGTGGAACCGCGGGCATGTGCCACTCAAAACCAACGCACCCGCAGCCCAGCGACAGCGACTTGGCCGGGATGAAGGGATCCTCGATGCCGAGGCCCGGGATAAGGCACGATGGCATTCCCAACCAACATCCCTGGCTGATCGCGTGTTCGGCTGGCTGGGCCGCTGACTTTGGATTTTTCAACCTCAACCCACTACTGCCATGCCATTCTATCCTGAACTCCGCATACGCTCCAACGACAATGAAGCCGTGAAAACCGCGAAGCAGCGCGCCTGCGAGCGGCTGCTGGCCCTGAAGCAGACCTTTGCCGCAGATGCCTTGCCCGAACGAAATCTCGACGGCTCGCTGCTGCTGGCCACCTGGAACATCCGCGAATTTGGCGCCGCCAAAATGGGGCCACGGCTCATGGAGTCGATTTATTATCTGGCCGAAATCATCAACTGCTTCGACTTCGTGGCGTTGCAGGAAGTGCGTCGTGACCTCGCCGAGTTCGATCATCTGCGGCGTGTGCTCGGGCGCTGGTGGAAGGTGTTGTTCACCGATGTCACCGAAGGTGGCCAGGGCAACAGCGAGCGCACCGCCTTCCTCTACGACGCTCGAAAAATCGAATTCGGTGGTCTTGCCGGAGAGGTGGTGCTGCCGCCGAAGAAAGAAGGCAAGAAAACCACGCCGGTGCTGCAGATCGCCCGCACGCCCTACTTGGCCGGGTTCCAGGCAGGCTGGTTCAAATTCACGATCTGCACCACCCACCTCTACTACGGCCAAAGCAAGGCCGACGATCCACAGCGCCTGGCGGAAACCGAGGCGCTTGCGGGCTTTTTGGCCAAAGAAGTGAAGCGCGCAGAAGCCTGGGCCAGGAACATGGTCCTGCTCGGAGACTTCAATATCTTCAGCACCAAGGACAAACAGTTTGAGGCTCTGAAGGAGGCCGGGTTCAAGGTGCCACAGACCCTGTTTGATACGAAGACCAACGCCATCGGCAACAAGCCCTTCGATCAAATCGCGTTCATTGCCCCCTCGCTCACGGACAAGCTGGATGAGAGCAAATCCGGCGTGGTGCCCGTCTTTGACCAGGTCTTCAAGGATGAGGATGAATCGCTCTATGCTGCGCACATGGGCCCGGGCTATTTAAAAGATGCCAAAGGCAAGGTGCGCGATGCGAAGTCGAAGACCTCGTACTATCGCAAGTGGCGCACGTTCCAGATGAGCGATCACAATCCACTCTGGGTTGAGTTGAAGACGGACTATTCGGCACGGTATCTCCAGTCGCTCGTCAAAGCGTGAGTGGCGGGCGGCCCGTACTCTTCCGCACCAGCCGCACGGCAAACACCAGCGCCAGCGTGGTCAGCGCGCCCGTGGCGTCGGCGATGAGATCGCGCATCGTTTCATGCACGCTGTGTTGAATGTGGGTGCCGCGGAAGACATCGGAGAAGAGCTCGGTGAACTCCCAGAACAGCCCCATCGTGCAGGCGAGCGTGAAGGTGAACAGGTAGCGCGCGAAGGAGGTGAGCTGCCCGAACCAGGAGGCGAAGCAGTCCAGCGAATGCCAGAAAAAGAAGGCGATGGCCACTCCGCCGCTGTAGTGCATCACGAAATCGAGCTGCTGGCGGTACGGCGTGCGCAGGATCATCTGATGGAAGATCAGTACGGCGAGCGGTGCCCAGCCGGCCCGTAGCAGAAGGCGTAGCAGCGGCGTCATGCCTTCCAGTCCACCTTGGCGATCTGCTCGCGGCCGTTGCGATCGTGGTACTTCACGTGGCCGTGCTGCACGCCGTATTCGTGCACACACTTGGTCACTTTCACGTCGTAGCAGCAGTATTCGGCGATCTTGGCGACTTCACCCTGCTGCCACCAGCGCAGCGCATCGAGCCCGTCGGCGGTCTTGCCGGTGCCGAGCGTGGCGGCGGCCACGGCATCGAGTTTGATGCGATGGCCGAGGACTTTTTCGAGTTCGACCAGCAGATCCAGGCTGTGAGGCACATCGGCGGGATCAAACATGATGTCGTGCCCCTTGAGCACCTCGTAGTCGAAGCTGATGTGGTTGAAGCCCACGACCAGATCGGCCGCTTTGAGCTGCTTGATCAGCGCGGGGGCCTCCTCTTCGGTGTAGATGCAGTATTCGTTGAGCTTCGTGCTGAACGTGCAGGCCACGGAGAT
>DAORHS010000001.1:0-39671 GCA_035438165.1 Prosthecobacter sp. | reverse complement strand
CGGACGACCGGAGGAGTGAGCCCCGCCACAGGAAGGTCCTAGTCCCGGCCGCCCCCCATCTTGATGGCCTTGTAGAGGCCCGCCTCCTCCGCGGGGGTGAGCGGGCGGCTCTTGCCCACCGCCAGGTCGCCGAGGCGGACGGGGCCGTACGAGAGGCGGGCCAGCCGTTCCACCTTGAGCCCCATCGCCTCGCACCACCGGCGCACCCCGCCGTTGCGGCCCTCGGTGAGCGTCAGGTCGATCAGGCTGCGGCCTTCCTTCCCCGGACGGACCCGGAGCCGCTGTGGTTCCACCGCGCGGCCGTCGAGCTCGATCCGCCCCTGCACCGCCTTCTCCACCTCGGCCGTGGGCCGGCCGTGCACCAGCGCGACGTAGCTGCCCGGGATGCGGTAGCGGGGATGCGTGAGGCGGTGCACCGCGTCGCCGTCGGTGGTATGTCCAGGCCCGGGGGCCATCCTGCCGGTGATTTTGGGAGAGGCGTGTCGTGCCCTGGAGATCAGCGCCCGCCTGCGAGATGCCGGATTCCTCATTCCCTGCATTCGTTACCCCACGGTCGCAAGAGGCAGCGCCAGGCTGCGCATCACCGTCAGCGCCCTGCATTCCGCCGCCCAGATCGAAGCGCTGGGACTCGCTCTGAAGAAGGCGCTGTAGGTTCAAGGCACGGGCATCTGCCCCAAAATCTGCAGAGCTCGCTCTCTGGCATCCCTGATCTCCTGATTATTCAGGGAGACGCCGTTCCGCCCGGAGGCCATCAGGTTGGTGTGTTCCTGCCGGTGTTTGAGGAACAGGACGTGGCCGAGTTCGTGAGCCGCCACGCGGGCGACAGGATTGTCCGACCCGCCTTTCACCTTGGTAAATTCGGGGTTTTCGCACACCACAACCGGCTCTCCGTAGAAAAATCCATTGGGCCCCATTTCCTTCACGAAACACACATCAATGGCGGTGGGACTGAACTGATTCGTTGGGATCGCCGCCTTCACCCAGTTGCGATCCCTTTCGAACCACTTTTTGAGGGGCCTGTCCAGAGCTTGCAGCACCCCGACGGCCTCAATTTCAAAACGAATGCCCGCTTGAGCCCAAATCGCATTCACCTCGTCAAAGATGGCACGAACACCGGCCTCAGAAACAGTGGTTTGAAGTCGGGGATGAGCCACCGACTGCACCAGATGTACCCGCACCGGCAGAACTAGAGATGGGGAGACCTCCTGGGAACGCAAAGGCAACAAGCAGGCCAGGAGAAAAGCCGGGGACAGAAGGCGCTTCATGCCCCGTGAGTAACCGCCTTCAGCCCCCCATTCAACCAATTAACAAGCCGTTGGGCTTGTTGGAAACGAACGGAGGCGAGGCCAGTGGCAAAGCTAGAGATGTGCCGCCGTGCCAAAAAAGTGCCCGAAAGATAAAGAAAATGCTTTCCAGTGATTGCGGCAGCTGCTATTTAATCGGCTGAACGGCTCACGTACTGTGCATCAAAGCTCCTGTTTTGCTGCATTCCATGCGAGTGTCCGACCTCAACCCAACCAACCTAATACCAAACTAATCAGACTATGAAATTGAATGCATTGCTGAAAACGCTGGGGTTCTTGGCACTGGCCGCCACTCCCGTTGTGGCCGGAACCGCTCCCGCTCCTAAAAACCCGATCGCTCCCGCTCCGGTGAATGACGATCTCGGCATCAACGCCTCCCTTGGCTACGACTCCAGCTATGTCTGGCGCGGCGTCAACTTCGGCTCCAACTGGGTCAGCGCTGGCCTTAATGGAGACATCCTCCTCGTCGGCGGTGCCGGTGAAGATGGCGCCGGCAGCACCTCCCTCCTCTGGGATGTGAACTGGGGCTTCCTCGCTGGTGACAACGATGCGTTCACTCCTGCTTTCAGCGGAGTTGGTCTTCCCTTTAACGATAGCAATGGGCTCCAGCGTCTCCAATTGGCTGCTGCTTTCGCGCATGACTTTGGTCCTGCTACCGTGAGCCTCGGCTATCGTTACTTCTACAACATGGGCGACTTGGCCGATCAGAAGGTCTGGAACGGACCAACTTTTGCTGGCAATAGCTACCATGGCATGAATGACACCCAGGAAGTTTACCTCGGCATCAACACCTCCGTGGGTCCGATCGACCTCGCTTCCAGTGCCAACTATGACCTGACCAACGGCGGCTGGTACTTCGACCTCACCGCCAGCACGACCATTGCGATCACGGACGCCATCAGCTTCGTGCCCAGCTTCAATGTTGGCTACGTCGCGAGCTACAGCTGGCAGTTCACCCCGGACTCCGCCAACAGCTTCCTGGGTGGTGCCGGTGGCATCTTTGGTTCGGGTGTCGCTGAAAGCGGTGGTGACAGCATTTCCGGCTGGGCAGCTGCCAACGTCAGACTCGCCTTCCCGATCAAGCTCAACAGCCGTGCAACTTTGACTCCCTATGTGGCCGTCAACATGCCCATGGGTGCCTTGAGCAATGCGGCTCAGGCGTCCCAGTCCAACGCAGGCCTTACTGCTGCTGGCATCAACCCGCCAAGCACGGGCTTTGAAACCGTCTGGTACGCTGGTGCCTCCCTGAGCATCCGCTTCTAATACTCGTCTTCCTCTCGGAAGGCACGTACAGAACCAATCAGTCTATGGAAACCCCCGGTCGTGAGACCGGGGGTTTTTTTGTACATGTTCGGTCCGCCCTTCAGGTCGTAGGTATCAAGAAACCACGAAAGACACCAGGAGAGGAGGCCACTTTCAAACACCGCCAGAAGGATCAACCAAGGCAATATGGCGAAGGAGGTGAATTGTTTTTGAGTTGTATTGATTGCCCTAACAATTTCCAAGAACGGCCAAAACCTGGCATGGCAGATGCTTTGGAACAGCCTGTAAGCTGCACTGTCTTCCCGGTCAGTTCAGCGCCTCAACACCAACAATAACTATACTCGACCAACACATGAAGCCCAAAAGCATGACATCCCTCATTGCCAAATCGGTGACCGTTCTTGCTGCCTGTGCAGCGCTGAACGCATCCGCCGGCACTCCCGCCAAGGCGCCGGTTACCCCGGTGACCGAGCCGGCCACCCTGTTCGACTCCGTCGGAGCCGACCTGAGCGTCGCCTACGACAGCCGCTACTACTTCCGCGGTCTGTGGTTCGCTGACAACATCATCTCCTCCTTCATCAATCTTTCCATTCCGGTGATCGGTGGTGCGGCTGAAGACGGTGCTGGCAGCCTGACCTGGGGCCTCGGCGCTGGCTACATCTCCTCCCTCCAAACCCCCCAGAACGGTGTGACGAACCAGGCCTTCGACTACTCCGAGTACGACCTCTACACCTCCCTGGCCTATGATGCCGGATTTGCCACATTTGGCGTCCAATATCAGTACTACGGCTATCCGGACACCTACTCCGGCTCCATCAACGGCACCGGCGTGAATAACGGCGATCCGGAAATGGGCCTGACTGGTGCTCATGAAGTCGGTGTCACCATGGCGATCCCGCTCGGTGCCTTCAACTTCTCCACCGGCTATTTCTATGACCTCACCATCGGTGGTCAGTATTTCCAGGCGGCTGTGGACTACACGTATGCAGTCAATGACTGGCTCAGCATCGTTCCGGCTGTTCAGGCTGGCTACGGCATCAACTACTACACCGGCACCCGCAGCAACTCCGCTGCTTTTGTGGGTCTGGGCACCCAGTCGAGCGGCTTCACCCATGTGCTCTTCAGCGTCGCCACTCCGATTCAGCTGACGAAGATCGCCACGCTCACCCCCTACGTGGCATGGAACTTCTCCGGAAGCACTCGTAACTACCTGAACGCCACCCACGACAACGAAATCTTCGGTGGCGTGAAGTTGAGCGTCTCCTTCTAATTCACGCGGGCCTCGCGGCCTGCATTCAGTCTGATTAGGTTGGGGCTCCCGGTCAGTCCGCTGGCCGGGAGCTTTTGTTTTGGCGCGGGACGGCTTTCCGTCTAGCATCCGCGCCTCATGACTGAAAACTCGCTCAACTGGAACTCAAACAACCTCACCCACGGCTGGCAGCGCGGCGTCAACGCCTTCTTCTGGGGCCTGGGTTTCAAGCCGGAGGACTTTGACAAGGCGCAGATCGGCATCGGCACTCCGTTGCTGGACGGCAACATCTGCAACGTCCATGCGCACGAGCTGGCCCAGCTCATCAAGCAGGGCTGCGCGGAGGCGGGACTCATCGGTTTCCCCTTCGGCGTGTCGCCGGTGAGCGACAACATCACGCAGGGCAACATCGGCGGAGCGGCATCGCTTTGCTCCCGCAATCTCATGGCCAATGGAGCCGAGATGGTCTGCACCTCGCACTGCTACGATGCGCTGATCGGCCTGCATCACTGCGACAAAAACGGTCCTGCCTTTGCGATGGCTCTGGCGCGCACCAACTATCCCGGCCTCATCGTCAACGGCGGCAGCATCATGCCCGGCTGCCACAAAGGGCACTCCACCTCCATCCTCGACGTCTATGACGCCGCCGCGAAGGAGAAGCAGGGCACGATGAGCTACGAAGAATCGGAACAGATCATCCGCACCGCTTGTCCGGGGGCAGGCGGCTGCGGCATCGCCGCCTCCTTCAACACCTGGGGCATTGCGCTTGAGGCGCTGGGCCTCAGCCTGCCGGACACTTCGTCCATGCCGGCGGTTGAAGCCGGGAAGAGGGAAGAATGCCTGCGCGTCGGCAAGGCCGTCCGCCGCCTGCTGGAGTTGAACTTGCGTCCACGGGACATCATCACCAAGGCATCGCTCACCAATGCCATGACCGCCATCGCCGCCATAGGCGGCTCCACCAATGGCGTGTTGCACGTCCTCGCCGTCGCACGCGAAGCGCAGATCGACTTCACTCTGCGTGATGTGCAGGCCATCTGCCGCCGGACGCCCGTGCTGTGCAATTTCGCCCCGCGCGGCCGTGGCACCATGGTCGATCTCCATCGCCTTGGCGGCACCTCGATGCTGCTGAAGCATCTCATGAAAACCGGCCTGCTCGACGGCTCCTGCATCACCGTCACCGGACAAACTCTCGCGGAAAACCTCGCCACCGCCGCTGAAGTCCCCTTCCCGAACGAACTCGTCGCACCCATCGACGCGCCATTCAAAGCATTCGCCGACATCCAGATCTGCTTCGGCAATCTCGCGCCGGACGGCATCGTCTTCAAAGTCTCCTCGCTCGACGAACCGCAGTTCCGCGGGCGGGCGATCTGCTTTCACGATTCCAAAGGCGTCTCTGATGCTGCCGCCGCAGGCCAGATCAAGCCCGGTCACATCGTCGTCATCCGCGGCTGCGGCCCTGTCGCGCTCGGCATGCCGGAAATGCACGTGGCCAGCGCCGCGCTCGCCGTGCCCGAGTTGTACGGCAAAGTCGCTCTCATCTCAGACACACGCGTCTCGGGTGTCTCCGGCGGTGCTGTCGGCGTTCATTGCAGCCCCGAGGCCGTCGTGGGCGGTCCGATTGCCCGCGTCCAGGATGGCGATGAGATCGAGTTCGACCTCCTGGCAGGCACCATCGAGGTCAAGGCCGATCTCGGTGCCCGTCTGCACACGATCCATCCCGTGGGGCACCCCTTTGGCTATCTCGCCGATTTCGCCGCCACGGTCACACAGGCCCATGATGGTTGCGTACCACGTTGGACACTCCAACGCTCGTGACCTCCTTCATTTCAACGCCTTGTGGAGAAACTCGGTGACGATCCTTGTTCGCACATCGTCATAGAATTCCGGACCGCCGTGCTTGCTGCCCGGCAGCGTGATCAGCGTCACCGGCAGTTTCAGTGCTTCATACGCTCTGGCCAGTTCCTGCGACTGCGCAGGCGGCATCTGTGGATCAACGTCTCCGTGAATCAGCAGCAGCGCAGGATCGTTTTTGTCGAGATGGGCCACCGGGCTCGCGAGTTTCGCCAGATCACGCTTCTTGTCAGGCACATCGCCCAGCAGCAGCTTCAGAGCCGGAATCCGCACGGTGAGACCAAACTCGGTGCTCTGAGGGAGGATCGACTGCAGGTTCGAGGCTCCGTAAAAGCTCACGATGCACTGCACGTCACTGCTTTGATCCAGGTGATCGCCCACTTTCCCTTCGAGCTCCGGATTCCCATGGCTCACGCCCACCAGCGCTGCCAGATGGCCGCCGGCAGACGAGCCGATGATTGCGATCTTGGCCGTGTTGATGTGGAGCGGTCCGGCATTCGCCCGCAGAAAGCGGATCGCCGCCTTGATGTCATGAACCTGCGCCGGAAACACCGCCTGCGTCGAAAGCCGGTAGTCCGCGCTCGCAATGGCAAATCCAAGGTCGAGCAGATTCGCCACAGGCACATTCGACTTCGAGCCCGCACGCCAGGCACCACCGTGGACATAGACAATGAGCGGCGCATTCTCCGCCGATGGGCGATGCAGATCGAGTTTGAGTGATGTCTCGCCCGCCCTGGCATACTCAATGTCCGTCTGAGTGTCAGCAAAGGCTGTGGAAGCAATCAGCAGGGACAGGAAAAAACATTTCATGGGGAATCAACGTCGGGAGGGCCGCCCGCCTCACAAGTAGCTCACCGTTCGAAAACCATCTGGTCTTCCGGCACATCGAGACGGATGGACCCGCCATAGCTTAGCCCCTCCGTCCATGGTAGCAGCAGCTCGAGCACGTCGGACTTCTGGAAGTGCGTGGGCTTGGTTTCAGGGTGGGGAAAGTAGATCCATCCTGTCACGGATTCTGCTTCATCGCGATGCACGACCACATCGAAGAACGAAAAATCCTCCGCCGGATCCGCGGGATGCCATTTCAGGGCCCGAAATGTGTATCGAGGACTCAACACGCGATAACTCAGCGGCGCGATGCTCACATTCAACGTGCCGGGAAAGAACCCGCTCAAGTCCAGCCCAAGTTCCGCAAAGAACGGCAACTGCATCTGAATCGTGCCGCCCGGAAAACGCGAATTGCCATTCAAACCCGACGCGACGCGGTGGCCTTGGACGATGGTGGCGGGGATCATGCGAGGATCTGCTTGATCACCTTGCACGGCTCCACGCCGGTCAGCTTGAAATCGAGGCCCGCCGCGCGGAAGGAGAGCCGCTCGTGGTCCATGCCGAGCTGATGCAGGATGGTGGCGTGCAGATCGGCCACGTGGACTTCGTCTTCGATGATGTTGAATCCCATCTCATCCGTCGCACCGAGGGTGACGCCGCCTTTGATGCCACCGCCGGCCATCCACATGGTGAAGGCCTGCGGATGGTGGTCGCGGCCCATGCTGCGACCGAGCGACACACTGGCCTCGACCATCGGCGTGCGGCCAAATTCACCGCCCCAGACGACGAGCGTGCTGTCGAGCAGACCGCGCTGCTTGAGGTCTTTGACGAGCGCGGCGCTGGCCTGGTCGGTGGCCTTGCAGTTGTTGCGCACGTTGCCCTCGACGTTGCTGTGCGCGTCCCAGCCTTCGTTGTAGATGTTGATGAAACGCACGCCGCGCTCGACCATGCGCCGTGCGAGCAGGCAGGCGCGGGCGAAGGACGGCACCTTCGGATCGCAGCCGTACATTTTGAGCGTGGCCTCGTCCTCCTTCGTCAGATCCATCAGCTCCGGCGCGGAGGTTTGCAGGCGGTAGGCCATCTCGTAGTTCGCGATGCGCGTGGCGGTCTCGCTGTCGCCATCGAGTTGGAGGCGGCGATGGTTCATCGCGTTGATAAGGTCGATGGTGTCCTTCTGCGTGCCCGCCTCGATGCCCTGTGGTGTGCTCACATTCAAAATGGGATCGCCTGTGTTGCGGAAACGCGTGCCGGAGTAAACGCTCGGCAAAAAACCGCTGCTCCAGCACGCCGCGCCGCCGCTGATGCCGCTGCCGGTGCTCATCACGACGAAACTCGGCAGATCCCGCGACTCCGCGCCGAGGCCATACGTGATCCACGAACCCATGCTGGGCCGCCCAGGCTGTGAAAAGCCCGTGTTCATGAAAATCTGCGCCGGAGCGTGATTGAACTGCGTCGTGCGGCAGGATTTCACGATGGCGATGTCGTCCACGATCGTCGCGAGATGCGGCAGCACCTCCGAAAGCTCCGCGCCGCACTGCCCATGCCGCGCAAACTTGAAGCGCGGTCCCAGCACCGCCGCATCCGGCCGGATGAACGCGTAGCGCTGACCGCCGATGATCGACGGCGGCAGCGGCTTGCCTTCGTATTTTGTCAGCATCGGCTTGTGATCGAACATCTCGAGCTGCGACGGCGCACCGGCCATGAACATGTGGATGACGGCCTTCGCCTTCGGCTGAAAATGCGTCGGTGCCGCCACATTGGGACTCTTCGCCGCTCCATACGCCGATTCCGCCAGCAACGAAGCCAGCGCGATCTTGCCCGTGCCAATGGCACAATCATTGAAGAAGTGACGGCGGGTGATGTTGGGGGTGTTCATGGCTTTTGAATATCGAATGATGTGGTCTGGCTAGATCTTTCTAACTGGCCTCGCTGTTGCCACCACTGCTGAAGCTGCCTCCAGATGCGGATCCAGAGCTTCACGGAAGCCCATCCGATGGCAGCGGATGTGCTTGCACCAATCAAAGCAGCCAAGCCCGAGTGCGGCCAGTTCCAGACGGGCAGTTTATTGAAGTATGAATAAAGAGCGCCAACCGCGAATCCCGACACTGCTCCTCCAGCGAAGGACATCTGAACGACGAACCACATCAATCCAGTCTGTGGACTGCGACGAGCCGCCGCGGCGATGGAAGAGCTCAAGGCCGCGCCAGATACCACCACCGCGCCTCCCGTGACCGCCACGATGATCCCCACCACGATGCCTATGACCACCAGTGCGACGAGCGTGACAAGGCCAATCACCAAGAAGCAGAACAGGAACAGATTGAACTCGCCCGCTTCGGGATCGAGTTCACCCGGTGCCTGCGAGGCCAAGGTCAGAAACGCTGTCAGGAATCGAATCATGGGTGAGTGATCGCTTCATCAAGATTAAGCACCGCGCGGCACACGGATGTCCACAATGCTTCGCCGTCGAGTTTTTGGTGGCGTTGCTTTTGGAGGAAGGTTTTGAGCATGCCCAGTTCATCGGCGGCGGCAGGACGGGTGGCGCAGCGGCGGAAGATGTTTTGGAGACGGGAGTCGTCATCGATGGATTCGGCAATGACTTGTTTGGCCATGGCCTGCGCAGCTTCCATGAACATCTGGTCGTTCAGGAGCGTGAGCGCTTGCAGGGGGCTGTTGGAGACTTCGCGACGAGCGAGGCAGCTTTCGCCGGTGGGCGCGTCGAAGGTGGTGGACATGGCGAAGGGTGCGGTGCGCTTCATGAAGGTGTAGAGGCTGCGGCGGTAGCGGTCGTCACCCTCGCTGACCTTCCACTCGAATTTGCCGTAGGTGCCTTCGGAGGTCACGCTCAGCGGCTGCGGCGGGAAGACGCCTGGGCCGCCCATTTTCGGTGACAAAACACCAGCGGCTTTCAGGGCGGCATCGCGGATGATCTCGGCATCGAGGCGGAAGCGCGAGCCGCGGCCGAGCAGGATGTTCTCGGGATCTTTTTCGGCGAGTTCGGACGTGATGCGGCTGCTTTGCTTGTAGGTGGCGCTGGTGACGATGAGGCGGTGCAGCTTCTTCATCGACCAGCCCTGCTTCACGAATTCAACGGCGAGCCAGTCAAGCAGCTCCGGGTGCGAGGGCGGCTCGCTTTGATAGCCGAAGTCTTCGAGCGACTTCACGAGACCACGACCAAAGAAGGCCTGCCACTGGCGATTCACGGTGACGCGAGCGGTGAGCGGATTTTCGGGCACGAAGAGCCATTTCGCGAAGGTGAGGCGGTTGGCGGGCGCATTCTTCGGCAATGCAGGCAGAAAGGCGGGCACGGCGGCGGCGACATCTTCCTTCGGCGAGAGGTATTCGCCGCGATGGTAGCGGTGTGTGACGCGCGGATTGGAGGCCGGACGTTCGCTCATGACGAGCGTGGATTGACCGCGTGGTGGGTTTTTGCGCAAGGCGGCGAGCTGGGCGGCGGCTTGCTTCGTTTCGGGCGCGGTTTCGAGAAAGCGCTGGAGAAGCAAGGAGCCGGACTTGCCAAGTCCGGGTTTGGAGGGACTTGGCAAATCCCTCTCCTTGGCGAGTGCGTTTTCGACATCCGCCGGATGGCCGGTCGCCGTGGCATGATCGCTGGTGGTGACAGAGATGCGAAAGTGACCGAGCGGACAGGCGAAGTGTTTTTCAAAGAGCATCTTCAAGTCGAAGCCGCTGGTGAAATCGACCGGCTTCTCGAAATGGAACACGGCGGCGTGTTGCACGCCGATGCCGCCGAGCACCTGCCAGCCGCTGGACATCTCGGCATCGAGCGTGGCGCTGGCGTTGTTGGTTTTACGAGCTTTGGCGGCTTTCTTTTTTGCAGGAGCGGCATCGCTGATTTTGTCTTCCTCCTCATCGTTCGTGGCCTCGGCGCGGGCGATTTTGACACGCTGGCCGTTTTGGAAGGCTTGCAGCTCGCTGAGGAAGAATCCGCCGAGCGGGCCTTCGTAGTTGGTGAGGCCGGGGCCGTCATTGGGAAGGCTGGTATGGCTGGCGACTTCAATGCGCAGCGCGGTGACACCTTTGATCGGCGCTTTGAGACTCAAGTCATAGACATCGCTCTTCGAGATGTCACCGCTGCCGAGGATGAAGCCGTCAGGCTGCTGCTCCAGGTGCGGCATGGTGGTCTTCATGGTTGTGGGGCGGATGGTTTGCCATTTCGAGGCGCGTTTCGATTCGCCTTCGATCCAGCCAGCGAGACGGCTTTGCATCGCGGATTCGCCACCGGGGAACTTTTTCGGCAACTCGGCCTCCAACTGCGCAATCTTCGCCGCGTGAGCTTTCTGCTGCGCTTCGATGTCCGGCGTGGGGATGTGGTAAGTCGGCTCGTCGGCGTTGTTGAGCAAGGCCATGACGCTGTAGAAGTCGGTGTGCAGGATGGGGTCGTATTTGTGCGTGTGGCACTGGCAGCAGTTCAGCGTGAGTCCCATCCAGGCGGTGCCGGTGACGCCGACACGGTCCACCATGGCGTAGAAGCGGTATTCGTTCGGGTCGATGCCGCCTTCCTCGTTGAGCATCGTGTTCCGGTGAAAACCGGTGGCGATAAGATCGTCCGGCGTGGCATTGGGGAGCATGTCCCCGGCGAGCTGCTTGATGCTGAACTGGTCGAAAGGCATGTCATCATTCAGCGCCTTCACGACCCAGTCGCGATAGGGCCAGATCTGGCGCGGGCGATCCTTTTCGAAGCCGTTCGTGTCCGCGTAACGTGCGAGATCGAGCCAGCGCCGCGCCCAGCGTTCGCCGTAGTGCTTGGAGTTCAGAAGTGAGTCCACAAGCTTGTCGTAAGCATCGGGTGATTTGTCGTTCACGAAGGCGTCGGCATCGACAGGCGTGGGCGGCAGGCCGATGAGATCGAGATAGACGCGGCGCACGAGCGTGTAGCGGTCCGCTTCTGGCGAGGGCTTGAGTCCTTCTCTGGTGAGGCGTTCGCGAATGAAGCCGTCGATGGGATGTGTCTGAGTTTCAGGTTTCAGGTTTAAAGTTTCAAGTTGAGCACTGGAACCTTTGGAACTTGAAACCTGAAACTTGGAACCTGGAACTACCGGCTGCTTCGGCGGCGTGTACGCCCAATGCGCCTCGTACCTCGCTCCTTCGGCGATCCAGGCCTTCAAAGTGGCCTTGTCCTTGTCCGACAGCACCTTCTTCGTGTGAGGTGGCGGCATGACTTCGTCCTCGTCCGTGGAGAGGATGCGTTTGACGACCTCGCTGGCGTCCGGTTTGCCCGGCACGATGGCGATCTCGCCGGATTTGCCCGCACCGTGGGCGGATTCGCTCAAATCAAGCCGCAGCCTGCCTTTGCGTGCTTTTTCATCCATGCCATGGCAGGTGAAACACTGCTGTGCGAGCACGGGCCGCACGTCGCGATTGAAATCGACAGCGCTGGCTGCGGTGACGAACAGCAGGAAAAGCAGAAAGGGGGGCTTCATCACCACTAAGAACGGCGCAGGCGGCCCGATTTCACCAGTGGAATCACCGAAGGACAAAACATGACAAGCCGCCGGCACGATCCGACAACCGACCATCCCCCTTCCCCGCGAAAGGCCGCACAGCGATGAATGCGGATCACCGACGGCGGCGCAGCAGCAGGCCCACCAGGCCGAGCAGGAGAAGCAGCGCACGGGACGGCTCGGGAACGACCACCACGATGCCATAACCCGAGAACAGACTGGTGTCGTACAACAGACCCGCGAGGCTGAGGTCCGGCAGTTCCAGATCTCCCAGCAGTCCGCCGGGGCGGAAGTTGCCGCCGACGCTGTAGCTGTTGGGATTGAGCGTGGCCCAGTCGATCAGGTTGAACACATCACCAAACACCGGCTGGTAATCCGCGCCGCCATTGTTGGTGAAGCTGATGATGCCGCCGCTGTTGAGGGTGAACGATCCGGTGACCACAAGGCGGTCATGATTGCCACCGGTCTGGGCGTCATAGGCCGCTCCCTGGCCTGCGATCCAGGTTGAGAAATCACCTGCGCCCAAGTGACTGCTGAAGTTGGCGGCATCATTGTAGTCCGCACCATTGGTGGCGCCCATCTGGAGGGTGAGGCGGTTCACCCCCGAGGAATCTCCGGCGAGTTCGAGGTTGCCGTCCACCGTGAACACTCCGATGCCATCACCCGCCGTGCCAATGGCGGAAGGATCTGAGGACATGCCCGGGCTCAGCACCCCCGCACCGCCATCGGTGCCGATGATCAGGCTGCCGGTTCCGGTCGCCACGGTTCCCGAACCACTGACAGGTCCATCGAAGGTGAAGTCACCCGTGTTCGAGGTGGAGAAGTCAAAGGTGGCCCCGGATGCGATTTCGATCCAGCTCGTGGCCGTGGAGATGTCCGTGTCACCTGACATGGCCAGCGTGCCGTCGGAGACGGTCGTCTTGCCGGTGTAGGTGGTGGCGGCGTTGGTGAGCGTCACGGTGCCGGAGCCCTGCTTGTTGATGCTGAGCACGTCGCCGGGGTCCGCTGTCGAGATGGCCCCGGAGATGAGCACTCCGCCGCCCGCATCATTCGATTCGGAAATCAGGATCAGTTCGCGGATGTTGTCCACGCCCGGGTGCGTGCCGTGCTGCAGCGTGATGGCGCCAAGGAACTCCGAGGTGCCGGTGGTGAAGGTGCCGCCGATGATCGTGGAGCCGGTGCCGTTCGTGTCGTTGATGTCGATGTCCGTGAGGATGCCCAGGCCCGAAGCTCCGGCCACCAGGCCCACATCAGGGTTCGCCTGATCCACCAGCCAGTACACCGGATCGGTGCCGTCACCATTGACCGCCGTGACATCCGCCGAGGCCATGAAGAAGCGGATGCCGCTCTGGGTGCTGCCTGCAGTGACGACGATGGTGGTGCCGTAGAGCATTTCCGTGTCCTCATCGAAGTCCGCCGTGCGCACCAGATTCATGTGAGTGCCGGTGGGATCCAGGCTGACGATTTCATAGACACCGTTGCGTTCCGGATCGTCGCCCTCGTCCTTGACCAGGATGCGCCTGCCAATGTCGGCGGTGGTGACCACCACACCGTCCACCACCGTCGAGACACCGAGGAAGGCCCCGTTGCCTGCGCCGCCCGCGCCATCGCTGAATTCGTCGAAGCTGCCGCCTGCCGCAGGTGTGATGAGCGAGCGGGTGGTGGCCAGGTAGGCTTCCGAGGCCAGATCCCGGCGCGTGTCCCCCAGCTCCACCACCGTGGTGGAAAGCGCGTCGTTGTCGAAGATGCTCAGTGTGCCGTGGCGCACCACCGTGCCGCCGTCGATGCCGGCACCCGCCGCCCAAGAGCCGCCCGAGTTGTAAAAGTTCGCCGCGTGGAACTCCACGGTGCCGCCGCCGATCTTGACCAGCGGCGTGACACCGGCGAAACCGCCATCGAGAATGGAATCGCCAAACTGGAAGACCGAGGAGCCGTCAGCTTCGACGAAAATATTCGTGGAGTAGTCCTGGTAGAGCGAAACCGTGCCTCCCGTAGCAAACCCATAGGTGCCCGAGGCCGCCCGCGTGCCGATCACGGTGATGCCTTCGTCGTTGCCGTCGAAGTTGTTCATCACGACCGGATTGACCACCGCCGTGGCCGTGCCGTCGAGCAGCAGTTCCAATCTCGTGTCCACCGGACTGCCGCCGATGAAGGGAATGCCACCGAGGTTGATGTAGTTGGAGGCGTCACCAAACGCCGTGTTGCTGCCGCCGATCAAAGTGCCCTGCAGCACGGCGAAATTGAACTCACCAGCGATGAAGGTGTTGTTGCCAGACAGGCGCTGCGTGCCGTAGCCGACCTTGTAGAAGAACCCGCCGGCACCAGGATCTCCCAGGTGGTCGAGCGTCTGAATGACACCCGCGAAATCCGCGCCCGTGCTGTTGTCTCCGCCGATCCTGAGGCTGGAGTTTTCCATGTTCACCAAGGCGCCGCTTCCTCCGGAGAGGGAGCCGATCGTGACATCAAATCCGACCTGCGCCTCGTCCCAGTAGGTGCTCAGCTCCGCCCCGCTGTTCACGATGAAACGTGAGTAAGGCGAGAGGGAGTTGTTCGAGCCGGCAAACAGGGTGCCAGCCTCCACTGTGGTCGTGCCGGCGTAACTGCTGAAGGCGTCCACGACATCAGCGCCACCGGTGCTGGCCCCAAAGACGGTCTCGCCGATGCCTGTTTTGACCACGTTCAGCAGCCCCTGATTGTACAAGGTTCCGCCAAAGATGAGACCATCGGCCATGCCCACACCCACATCCTGAAAACTGACGCCGGTCTTGGTGCCGTCGGCGGAGAACGTGATCGTCACATCGGTGAACGCGGCGTTTTCGATCTTCGCGGTGGGCGCCACGCCCGAGGCGCCGACAAAAAGGAAATTCTGGGTGAAGGTCTTGTCGATGCCCGCCAGTTGCAGATGGCCCTGCGAGGCGAACTTCACCAGGTTGTCATTCAGCGCCAGGGCATTGCCCAGACGCACGATGGCGATGCGGTCCACGTCGTCGCCGCCGGTCGTGGCGCTGTTATTAGTGATCAGCAGATCGCCGGTCCAGGCGCTGTTGTCGCCGTTCAGGCCGAAGATGGCGTTGATCACAAAGTCATCGAACGGATCGGTGATGCTGCCGTTGGCGACGTTGCCACTGCCCCCCTGGGGCACGTTGATGGAGATGTTGCCGCCGCCGATGATGTCGCCGTCGAAATTGATGAACACGGTTTCGGCATTGGTCGGCGCGCCGATGGAGCGGGTGTCATTTCGGGTGTTCGAGGAGGTTGTGCTGTTGCTGTCGCGGACGTCATCCTGATAGTAGAACTCCACGTCGTCCTGAAGCGTGAGCGTACCTTTGTAGTTCACCACGTCGGCGTGAGCCATATAGATGGCCCCGATGCGCTTCGTCTGATTTCCCGCCCCGGAGTCATCGCGCACAATGATGTCCTGGCTGACATTGGACACATCCCGGTAGCCGCCCTCGTCACGGTAGAGGAGCTGCACCGTGCCGGTGCCGGAGACGGCCTCTCCCGCCGTTTCCGCAGCCAGATTGTGTCCGAGAATGATCGGCATCGTACCAATGCCTGCTGGATTTCCCGCGCTGAAGAGATGCACCGAACCTTCGCTGACGATCAACTGCCCGGTCCATTCCGGATTGCTCTCGCGAAAATAGAGGGTGCCGGGCCCGATCTTGGTGATGCCGCCGTCGCCCGTGATGTAGCCGCCGGCATCATTGAGGTTGGTGGTGCCCTGGCTTCCCACATTGAGGACCGTCGCACCCGCCAGCGTGCCGGCGGTTTGCACACCATCGGGCGTCCCGGCGTTGCCGAGACTGTTAAACTGTAGAATGCCACGGAAGTAATAGTTAATGTCATGCGAATCCCCCGTGGTGTTCACCGGAGCGAGATCCAGCATGCTGCCGCCTTCAAAGGTGAACCACTCCTGCAGGATCGCGTTGTAGTTGGAGTTGGTGGCGGGGGTCTGGGGGGCGAGCACCAGCGTCGCTCCGCTGCGAAGGATGGTGCCGTCCAGGAAGGCGCTGTTTGATCCAAACGGCGTCGCGGTTGTGCTGCCTGTAAAGGTGGGCTCCCATTTCAGGGTGCCCGCCTTGATTTCGGTCAGGCCGTTGTAGGTGTTGTTGGTGCCGGTGAGGTACAGCGTCCCATCTCCCGTCTTGTCGATGCGGCCCACCGCCGGATTGGCCGAGTAGTTGACGATCACATTCGGCTCGGATGCAATGATGCCGCCATAACTCAGGGTGGTTCCGGCGGCGACGTTCAGCTCCCCGCCGTTGCCGCCGAGCGTGATGCCACGGTTGGCATCGAGCGTGAAGTCCGCCGTCGTGTTCAAATTGCCGCTGTTGATGTAAAGGGCGTCCACCAAAACCCCGCCGGGGGCAGTGCCCAGATTCGCGTCACTGGAAATGGTCAGCGCGCCGCCATTGAGGAAGGTCCTGCCGGTGTAGGTGTTGGTGCCGGACAGGATGAGTTCACCGGATCCGGTTTTGACCAGCGCATTCCCTGCCACACTACCGCCGTTGTCGGCGATGATCGAACCAATCGTCATCGCCACACCGCCATACTGGTGGATGATCAGGTCGGCATCCGCGCCCGCCATCAGCGTGCCGTTGATGATGGACTTGGCACCCGTGAGAACCGTGGAACTGACCATGATGCCGCCGCTGGTCACCTCGAGGCCGTTGGTGGCGTCAATGATGCCCGCCCCATCAAAGTCGAAGTGGAGAGTGTTGATGGGCGATGCTGCCAGGCCGCCGTTGAAGCCGCTCCCATTCTCACTGACATCCATCGTCGCGGTCCACAAGGTGATGTCGTCCTCATCCTGACGAGTGCCCCCCGCAAATTGCGTGATGTCTCCGGCTCCGCCGGTGGTCATGGCAAAGTCGAGCGCATTGAGCGTGTAGGTCGCCGCTGCGGCATTGTAGGTGTAGCTGTCACCGTAGGTGGCCCAGGCGTAGGCGGTGTCATCCGCCTGAATGCTGCCACCGCCGCTGCCCAGGAAGGTGATGACCGAATTGCCGCCATTGCCATTCTCCACGAAGTTCAAGGTGCCGCCGGACAGACGATTCGTCGCCAGCGTGAGGGAGCCGATGTTCATGGTGGTAGTGCGACCTTCCTTCGACGTGACGATCACATCGGTGCCGCCGGCGGCGACCAGCGTCTGCGCGGTGGGGAAATTGGAAGCCCCTCCGACGGCCGCCCCTGTGTAATTGGCCGTCTCATTTTGAATGGAGCTGGCACCATCCATTTCGATGCCGCCACCGGCGAAGGTGATCATGGCCCCGGTGTCGAAGCGACGCCCCGTGGCATTGCCGTAGTTGGTCAGACGCAGCAGGCCGCCAGACATGTTGAGCTGCTCCACGTCACCGTTCTGCGCGGCGCCATTCACATCGTTCTGGCCGTTGAAGTTAACGACGCCACGGCCGATCTTGGTGAAGGAGGTGTGGGAGTCCGCGTCCGTGTCGTCCAGGCGGAAATTCAATTCCATCGTGCCGCCTCCGGCCTGGTACACGGTCAGGTCACGGACAAAGTTGTTGGCGGCACTCGATCCGTTGTAAACGATCCGGTCCGTACCATCACCAAAGGTCACCGTACCGGAGGTGTTCGTGCCGGCGAGCATGTCGTTGCCGAACTGGTTGTAATCGGACGTGCCGTCCCCGCCGATGTCGATGCGGCTGATGTTGAGAACCTGGCCGGGCTTGGTCAGGATGACCGCCGCGTTCCAGTTGTTGCTGTTGCCGCCGATGCGCAGGCCGCTCTGCCCGTTGGCGGCATTGAGGTTGGCCGCCGCCAGCGGGGTCCAGAAATTGCCGTCGCCCTCGTAGCGCAGGATGCCGTTTTCCACAAAGATGAGACCCGCCGCGTCCCACTGCTGGCGTGCGTTGACCACCGTCTGGTCGCTGCCGCGAATGAAGAAACGCAGGAGCTGGTTTTCGTTATCGGCGGTGACCGGTGTGGCAATGGCGCCGAACTGATTGTCGTGGAACTGACCGTTGAGGTTGATGACGCCGCCCGACGAGCTGACGCCGGCGGTGGAGAGAAGGCGTGCGTCGTTCAGAGCGGTGTCCCGGCTGATATGATTGGCGGCAATCCCTCCAGGTCCGCCTTCCTCATTGCCGTAGATGTCCCCGTCGATGTTCAGGGTATAAAGCGAGCCGGTGCCAAGGTAGGGGGTGAAGACCCAGTTACCGGCATCGTCCACGGTATCGACAATGATGTCGCCACCCCAGGTGTTGTTGGCGTTGTTGCTGTGGAGAACGGTGGTCGAAACACTGTTGATGCCGATGTAGAGATTCGGCGGAGCACCTCCAGAAACGGAATCGAGCACATTGGTGCCGAGTTCCAGGTAAAGCCGTCCGTCGTTTTCGATTCTCACCAGGTCGGAGCCACCCAGGGCATGCTGATCACGAATCACGAGAATGCCTTCCGCGATGGTGGTGACGCCGGTGTAGCTGTTGCTGTTGTCGAAGTACAAGGTCTGCGCCCCGGCCTTCGTCAATCCGCCGCTGCCGGAAATCTCAGAACGAATGAGAGCGCTGTTGCCGCTTTCATTGACGATGATGGCCTCACGTGTGCCGAAATCGATCACCCCGCCAGCGATGTATTGATTGCTGCCCGCGCTGGTTCCGCTGACATCCCGTCCGAAAAGGAGCATGCCCGAACCGTTGGTGTCAAAACCAACCCCATTGCTCGCACCCAGGGAGTCCCCCAGATAGAGGGTGACGTCGGCGTTGAGCACCAGTACCGAGCCGAGTTCGTTGGTATTGCTGCCGTTGACCACAGAAGTCGGCGTATTGGTGCCAAAGCGGAGCGAGTTCATTGCCACGTTGACCGTGATGCGGTTGGGATTGTCGCCATACCAGTTCACGTCGCCGTCGGGATCGCCCGCGCGGTCCACGTTGTAGTTGAGCATGAAATTCTGGTTCACGCCATAGAGGACGGTGTAGTCGCCGTCCACGAGGCCTTTGACCGGCAGGCTGGAGCTTTGAAGATACTCCGTGTCGAAATCCAACGGTCGCAATTCCGTGGGAGTCACGCTGTCGAAGGTCATGAAGTGGTTGGAGATGTTGTTCACGCCGCCGAACGCCCCCAGCACGATGGACTGGGTCGTCGTGCCATTGCCCGTTCCGCCGCCATACAGCGTCGCGCTGGCGCCGCCATCAGTGATGAACAAGTGAGCCGTGGTCCCAAACGAGCCCGGAACGTTGTCGAGCACCTGAAACTGCGCGATGGACCCCGGATCACGCGTGAAGCTGGCAAAGGTGAAACTCGTGGTCTGCGGTGTGGTGTCGTCGAGGTCGAAATTGATCTTGCCGGAGCCAGACTCAACGATGAGGTCGCCCATGGTTTCCGTGACCGCTGATCCCGCGTTGCCCACCAGTCGAATGCGACCCTGGCCACGGAGGATGAGGTCGGCGGCGTCATTAACACGGTTGAGATTCACATCCGTGGCGTTGTTGAGATAAAGGCTGCCATCACGGCTGATCACGATGGAATTGGCGGCGGAGAGAGCCCCAGCAGCCTCGGTCAGGCGGATGCCGCCGCGGGAGACGGTGGAGTCAATGTTCGAGCCACCCACACCGTTGCGCTGGATGTAGATGTCGCCGGAGATTGTGTTATTGGCCTCCAGGCGGAGGGTGCCTGTGTTGATCTTGCTGAAGCCGCCCGTGCCGCCAATGACACCTGTGACAACGTGTTGATCACCCGTCCCGGCGTCGTTCACATCGAAAAGATTGGTGTTGCCCGTGCCGGTGAAGTTGATGTTCCCACTCCAGATCGTGAGGTCGCTGTTTCCAAGGTCGCTGGTGATCCAGCCGCCGTTGACATTGAGCTCCGCCGTCTGGGTGGTCTCTGTGTTGACCAGATAGAGGCGCGGGAACACCTGGAATCCCGTTCCTCCCGTCGTCACAAAGCCGTCGCCCAGATTGATGACGGGCACGTCGATGAGGAAGCTGTTGGGCGTGCCGGCCACGCCGTCCACGCGAAACTCTCCGTTGAAAACATCGATCTGGCTGATGTTGGTCATTCGCGTCGGGTCCGCGTTGAAGCGCACCTGGCCTTCTCCAATCAGGCGGATGGTGCCAGGACCGTTGATCACCGCCTCCCCCGAATCGATCGTCACGGTGCCCGAGTTGGCGAACACGAGAACACCGCCGTTGAGCTCGATCGTTCCTGTCGAGTCGCCGGTGATGGAACGCACCGCATTTGTCGTGCCATTGAGATCGATCACGCCCCCGCTCGTCGGGTTCAGATTGAAGGTGCTTCCGATATTGACCCCCGTGCCGATCTTGATCGTGCCGCTGCTGACCGCGAGGTTGCCGCCGCCGTCCGAGTCCTGGTCAAGGGTCAGAACACCACCGCCTGTCTGCAGGATGTTGGCCGTGTCGCAAATGCTGGCACCGAGGTTGTAATCGCCCGCCTGTGTGACCGTCAGTGTGTTGTCACCGAGGATGCGGCTGGTGGCACCGCCGCCCGTCACACGCAGAATGGTGTCGCCTTCGTCCACATCCAGCCAGGCGCCGGCCTCGAGGGTGATGAAGATGGTGTCGTCGAAGGCATTGGCGGCACTGATGCGCAACTGGGCGCCGTCGATCACGTTGATGCTGCCGCCGCCGACACCGTCGGTGACCTTGTCCATGCGCACGTCACCGAGACCGGGATCGCCATCGATCACATCCGCATAGCCGATGGTCAGGATCAGGCCGTTGAGCTCCACATCCTCATTGATGTTGAAGAGATGCCCGCTGGAGGACGCAATGGTGCCGCCCGCGCCACCGGCCTTCAGCTCGATGAAACCTCTGCTGGTCGCATCCAGACTCCGGTCAAACGCGTCGTTGATGATGAGGCCGTGACCCGAGCCGGGTGCGCCGTCGAGAGAGACAATCGGCGTGCCCGCCGAGGTGGGGTTCGCCGCATTTGCACTGGCGGACCACTCATAGATGCCGGTGCCGTCAAAGTAGGTCGTGAGCAGCGGTTGTGCCGCCGTGCCGAAGTTGTCCACGTTGATCTTCACGATGGCGTCGTTCACGCCGATGGCGGCCAGCGCCTGCGCTCCCGTCCAGCCGGTGTTGTTGTTGATCTGAATGATGGAGCGGGCTTCAAACGTGAGCTGGCCGCTGCCAGACAAGCCATTGGTGTTCTGCGCCAGGAAGCGGCCGCGTGATTGAACCGTCACATCGCCGTTGAACCCGGTCTCGGCGGCCGCCAGCCGGGCCGCGTCCGTACTGCCATACTGCTGCAAGGTGCCGCCATCGAGAACGATGATGCTCGCCAGGCCGTCGCCAGACCCCATTGCAGCGGATTGGGAAACCTCCAGCGTTCCGCCCGGCTCCACCATGAACGTCAGCGGGCTGCCGGCCGCGATGCTCCCGTAGGTCGCGGAGCCATCATCAAGCCCCACGTAACCGCCTGTCACATGCGCGGTGAGCGGAGTGGCGGCGGCTCCGGTGATCACAGGACCACCGGTGCCAGTGCCATTGCCCAATCTCAGCGTGTAGGCGCTCTGACCTTCGCCGTTTTGATTGGGGACCAGCATGGCGTGCAGTTCGAAGTCGCTGCCATTGACCGTGATGGTGCCCAGATCCCAGGCGCGGGTGTTGCGGTCATTGCCGATGCCTTTCCAGGGGGTGCCGACACCAATGGTGACGCCTGAGGCGGCTGTCTGGGTGGTCGCATCGCCAAAGTAGAACTGCATGTCATTGGGCAACCCCTGCATGGTGTTGTTGCCCGTGCCCATGGCGGATGAATTGGTGCCATGAAGGATGGTCGCACCAGGCTCAAGATGCGCCTCGCCGCCTGCGCTGACGGCTCCGGCGACGTAGGTCAGACTGTTGAGACCACCCCCACCCGCCGATGCGGACTGTCCGCCAAGGCTGCTGCTTCCATCAACCGTGAACCGGTCCCCTGTGGTGTTAAAGGCCGTCGTTGAACTGTCGAGATAGATGCTGCCGCCTTCAAAAACAGAGTAGCCTTCGGTCGAAGTCGTGGCGCCCATTCGCCGCAGGTTCAAGATGCCCCGCGTCACGTAAACAGGACCCGTGCCCAGGTAGGTCTGGTTGTTGGTGAAGCCGGTATAGACGTTTGCAGCTCCGTTGATGTAAGTGCCTCCCGAGTAGGTGTTGTCCGTGGTGCTGTATATGACCAGACTGCCGGCCTGCGTCTTCACCAGGGCCGTGGGCATGTCCCCGTCTGCAATCGTGGAATAGATGTACAAGTTGGACTGCGCGTTGTGAACATACAACGCACCGCCATTGGCTTTGATGGTGGCGCTGCCGCCGCTCTCGGGCTGGATGGAGGTGTAGAAGTTGCCGATGGTCAGCAGACCGCCGGTGTCGATGGTCAGCGTGCTGCCGTCCGTCTGCTCGATGATGGTCGTGGGCGTACCCGTGGTGACGCCGGCCGTGGCCGTCCATTTGAGGGCATTGACCGTGGTGTCGCCGATCGTGGTGGTCACCGCCCCCTGGCTGAAGTCCACATTGTCCGTGGCACCGGCGGTGGTGATGTCCGTGGAAGTGTAATTGGCGATGGCCACGCCATGGGTGGCGTCGTAGTTGGCGAAGTCGATCTGGTTCACCAGCGCCCAGCCGCCCAGGATGCCGTCATTGACCGGGTCAGGGATGCTGTTGAACAGGATGCGCGGATTGTTGCCCGGAGCGCCCAGTGTGCCGGCGCTGGTCGTCCAGTCGAAGTCGGCCGTCGCACCGACCGAGCGGTTGAGATCACCAAAAGACCACAGCGTCGCCGAACTGCTGCTGGTGCGGCTGATGAAAAAACGCGAGGATCCGCGGTCCAGAAACAAGTCACCCATCGTCTGTGTCCAGGGACTGACCGCGCCGCTGTTGTTCGAGTAGAACTGGAGGCGGCCGCCCTCCATGTGCACGGGAGCCGTCTCGTTGACGATGGAGTAATAGGGCGTCGAGCCGATCGCGCTATACGACAAGATCAAATCGCCTCCTGAGCGGACGGTGTAACTGGAGGCTCCGCTCAGAGAGGGGATGTTCGCCACCGTTCCCCGGTCCGTGTAGGCCTGCATACGCACGATGCCGCTGTCCACGATGAAATCTCCGGTGAAGGCAGAGCTGTCGCCATCCAGCCGCAGTTCGCCGAATCCGGTCTTCGTCAACGTGCCTGCACCACTGATCTCCCCTTTCAGACGCATGGAGCCGAAGGTGGAGTTGTTGCGCGTCACATCCAGCGTGCCGCCGCCCGCGCCGATGGTGATGTTCCGTGTCGAGTAGAAATTGTTTCCCAACGCCCGCAGCGTCCCTCCGTCGAGAATGATGTCGCCGCCGCCCGTGCCGAGACTCTCATCCTTGTACACCTCGACGATCCCGGCGTTGATCGTGGTATCGCCCGTGTAGCTGTTGGCCGAGCCGAGATTCAACGTGCCGTTCCCGATTTTGATCAGCCCCAGGCTGCCAGCAATGTCGGAATCGATCCGCACATCGTTCAAACCGCTCACATCCATCGTGGCCGCGCCGCCCAGTGTCAGGGTGCCGCCGGTGAGGAGATAGCCGTCGCTGTTGAAAACGAGCGCCCCCACATTGATCGGTCCTCCCAAGGTCACCGTGCCGGCGGTGCCGGAGAAGACAGCCGTGTCGAGCAGCGAATTCGGCCAGGCAGCATCGGTGGAAACCCCGTCCCACCAGTTGGCGGTGATGGTGTCCCAGGTGCCTGTGCCGCCGAGGTTGGTGCCGTCCACGAGATTCCCCGTGGCATCGGCGTCAGCGTCCCAGTAGAACGTGGCAGCACGTGTTTGAGCGGAGAAGATTCCCGTGAACAGGGCCAGCAAAAGCAGGCACACGGACGAAAGGGAAGGCGAATTCGTGGACTGCAAACGAGCTGCGGGCATCATCATGTTCCGTGATGGGAATCCTCGGGATGGCTGGAGGAGTTTTTGTTTCATCCGTCCAGAATACCGGCTCCATGCTTCGAAAATCCATCCGGCGAACCTGCAATGCGTTCGGGCATCAGGCGCATCGCTGGATACGTCAATGACCCGCCATGTAAGCCATCGGCCTACTGATCAAAAGCTCATGGCTGATTGTGTGACGGAAGGGTTGTCGCCATCATCGCAGTTCCCGCTTTTACCGACCGCTCCATGCCGCAAACACGACCATTCTCCAACGAGTTGGATCCACTCAAAAGTGTGAAAGCCCCACGCCTCACGCCGGCCTCTGCTGCGATCGTCCTGCTTTCGACCGAGGAATCCTTTTTCATCAACGATGCCGCCTCATCAGTGGAATCGGAGGTCATCGGCACGCTACCCGTCCTGATCGCCGTGTTCGACCTCGAACGGCGTTATCGCTACTGCAACCCGGCCTATCGTGAATGGTTTGACCTGGACCCGCGGAGCTTGATCGGCCGGCGCTTTGAAGAGGTGGTGGGTGACGCCGTCTATCAGATCGCCAAACCCCACGTTCAGCGGGCGCTTGCCGGCGCCGATGTGAATTTCGAAGGCTCCTTTGCCTACCACCACGGTCCGACGCGTCACGTCAACGTGCACTACGCCCCGCAGCGCGATGCCACGGGTCAGGTGACCGGTTATGTCTCACTCACCGTCGATGTCTCCCAGCAGCGCGCCACCGAACTGCGACTGCGGGAGCTGACGGCCGAACTGGAGGCCAAGGTGCAGGCCCGCACCCATGAACTGCACCAGACTGTGGAGGCCCTGGAGGCCACGGTGCAAAGCGCGCCCGACACAGTCCTCGTGCTCGACGCCTTCGGCAACATCATCAACGCCAATCCTCCCGCACAGCGCCTCTTCGGCCTGCCTCCGGAACAGCTCATCGGGCAGTCATTGAGCGCCTTTCTGCCAACCTCCGATGTCGAAGAATTCAGCGAGTTTTTTGAAGAGGCAAAACGCGCCTCGCCCGACATCCGCTCCACCGCGCCCCGCGAATCACTGCTCCGGCATGCCGGCGGTACACAGATTCCGATCGAGGTGGCCATCGGTGCCAGCCCGCGTCTGGACCACTTCACCGCCTTCATCCGGGACATCTCCCGGCGCCGCGGTCTTGAATCCGAATTGATGCGCGTCGCCGCGGATGAACGCCGGCACATCGCGCAGGACCTGCACGACAGCCTGTGTCAGGAAATCAGCGCCGTACATTTCGCGGTGGTTGCGTTGGCCCAGCGCCTGAAGGCAGTCCAGTCCGGCGAGGCGGAAACCACCCGCAAGATCGGTCTCATGATCGAGGAGACCCTGGATCACGCACGCCACATCGCCCACGGCCTGGGGCCGGTGATGGAAGAAGGAGATGATCTTGTCAGGGCGCTCCGGCGGCTGGCGCGCACCACGGAAGAGCTGTGCAAGATGCCCTGCGGCATGCAGTCCCACGGCCAGTTCTCAGATGTGGATCGCGATGTGGGTGCTCAGTTATACTACATCACCCAGGAGGCGCTGAACAATGTGCTCCGGCACGCGCATGCCAGCAGGATGGACATCGAGCTCTCACGTGAAGCCAGCGAAGTATTGCTGCGTGTGTCGGACAACGGCGGCGGCTTCCATCCTTCAGGGGAATCCACCGGCCGTGGTCTGCGGTTCATGCGCTACCGTGCGGCCGCCGTGAACGGCAGCTTGCGCTTGCGGAACCGGCCCACTGGAGGCACAGAACTTGAATGTCGCGTGCCGGTTGCATCCTGAGTGCGGCAATCCGGACGTGATATCAAGGAAGCCGACATGAAGTCCCCCACTCATTCCCGTATCCGCGTGCTGCTCGTGGATGATCATCCTTTCCTGAGGCAGGGCGTCGCCCTCACGATCCAGACGGCCGAAGACCTGGAAGTCTGCGGCGAGGCGCCCGACTCCGCCACCGCCATCCGTCTGGAGGAGGAGACCCGGCCTGACGTCGTGGTGACGGATCTGACCCTCCCGGACAAAGGCGGGCTGGAGCTCATCCACATCCTGTGCGAGCGCCGCCCCGATCTGAAGATCCTGGTCCTCTCCATGCATGACGAGGACCTCTATGCCGAGCGCTGCCTGCGCGCCGGAGCCAAAGGCTACCTGATGAAGAGCAAGGCCCCCGATCAACTCGTCTCGGCCATTCGCGAAGTCCACGCCGGACGCATCTACGTCAGTGGAAACCTCGCCCAGCGGCTGCTGCATGTGCTCACTCAACCAGCCGTGACTGCCTCGGACAGTTCGGACGCGCTCAAGGCGCTGAGCGGTCGCGAATTTGAGGTGTTCGAACTCATCGGCCGCGGCAAGACGGCCAAGGAAATCGCCCACATGCTCGGCATCAGCTCCAAAACCGTCGATGTCCATCGCGTGCGCATTCGCGACAAGCTCAACATCCAGACCAATCCGGACCTGATTCATCATGCCGTCCGCTGGGTGCAGGCGCATGAGGGCGGCGCCGTGGTCTGAGGCCGGGGACTCCTCAATAACCGCCCGCGCCGATCTTGCCACCTGCCGAGTGGAGCGTGCCTGCAGCTTCGCGCTGGCGATACTCGTCCATCATCACGGCTGTCGCCGTCGCACCGCAACGGGTGCCGCCGAGATCGCGGACTTTGATCAGACCGTCAAGATCGCGCACGCCACCGGCGGCTTTCACCTGGACCTTCGGCGACACGCTGGCACGCATGAGCGCCAGATCATGTTCGGTGGCGCCTTTGTAGTTGTAGCTGCCATCGGCCTGCTTCACGAAGCCGTAGCCCGTGCTCGTCTTCACCCAGTCGGCACCTGCACGTTCGCAGATCTGGCAGAGTTTGATTTTGAAATCATCGCTGCTCAGGCCCGCGCCGCCATTCGTGAGGTAGTCGTTCTCAAAAATCACCTTCACCTTCGCACCATGCTGGTGCGCCTCGTCACACACGGCTTTCACGTCAGCCTCGACGTAGTCCCAGTCGCCGCCGAGCGCCTTGCCGATGTTGACGACCATGTCGATCTCAGCCGCGCCGTCCTTGCAGGCCAGTTCGGTCTCGTAGCGCTTCGATTCGGTGGTGCTGTTGCCATGCGGGAAGCCGATCACCGCGCCCACGAGCACACCCGAGCCACGCAGCCACTCGACCGCCTGTTTTACGGCGTAAGGTTTGATGCAAACCGAGGCCACCTGGTATTTCGCTGCCACCTTGCAGCCTTCTTCGAGATCCTTGTCGGTCATCGTCGGGTGCAGCAACGAGTGATCGATCATCTTGGCGAGGTCGGAATAGGAGTAGTTCATGGCAGGGGTGCCCCATTAGACCGGAGCCATGAACGAGAGCAAGCGCGGCTTGAGCCTACTTCAGCCGCAGTTCCGGGCTGGAAATCGTCAGCGTGGAGCCGTTTTCAGCGTGCGCGTGAACTGTGATGACATCCAGCGTCTTCACCTCGTCTTCGACCGTCGTTTCGCCGCTGAAAGTGGCTGCACCGGTCTTTTGCAGCGGTGCGGAGCTCCACGCATCGAACTCCATCTGGATGCTGTAGTCGGGATGACGGTTCACGGACCACCAGAGCGTGTTCTCCTGCGGCTCGCTGCCGTCGGGGAAGACGACTTTCACGGAGAGACGATGAGCGGCCTTGTCCCACTGCGTGGTGACTTTGGGTGGAGCAACCATACGACGTGCATCGAAGAAGTGATGCGTGGCAAAGGCGTAGAGGTTTTCATCCACTTCGGGCAGTCCGCCGACGGATTTGACGAATCCCGCCTCCTTCGCACCGCCATGCTGGCCGCCGGGGACGATGAAAACGGGCAGTTGCGGGAAGCGCCGGCCGAGTTCGACGAGGCCGGGGCTGACGTTGTCGTTAGAGCCCTGGTTGTAGAAGACTTCGGTGCCGCGCTGCTTGAGCACGTCGAGGTAGTTCGTCGTGCGGCAGGCTTCCCAGGCGGCGTTGCACGCAGTTTTCATCTCGGCCTCGCTCCAACCTGCATCGCGGGCCATCTTCACGGTGATGCGTTCGTCAGAACGGGCTTTCTGGCGAATGAGCAGCTTCTCGCGGCCCACGGGATCAGTCATGTTCGCGATGAAGGCGTCGTTCATCTTCGTGATCTCCGGCAGCATCATGCCTTCGACATATGGACCGCCAGGGCTTTCGATCACGGGCGCGACGACGGGCATGATGGCCGTGAAACGATCATCCGCGATGCCTGCGGCGGCGGTGGCGACGCCGCGCTTCGATCCGCCGGTGGCGAGCACCTTCTTCGGCTGAAACACGTCTTTCTCTGCCATCGCGGTGGTGAGTGCGCGCATGTCGCTGATGCCCCAGATCCATGCGGGTGTGTAGCGCGTGTCCTTCGTCTGGATAAAGCGCTCCTCCATCATGAGGTGCAGCTTTCCGGCAGGTTCCATCGTGTCGATCGGCACACAGCCGATGAAGACGAGGCCCACGCCATGTTCCTTGAGCAGGCGCAGCTTCGCACCGTTGGCGGCGGCGGGCTTGAGCTGAAAGCCGGTGTTCTCGATGAGCACGTTCGTGCAAATTCCGTTCGCCGACGCGAGCATGGTCACCGGCATCCGCACCTTCAGGCCGGGCCACCATTCGCAGACGGTGATCTCGACGAGTTTTTGGCGAATCGACGCGTCCTTGGGGTTCGCATGCCAGTCCATGATCACTTTCGTCTCCAACGTCGAGGTGTCGCGGATCGACGCCATGTCGAACTTGCCGATGGTGATGTCTGCGTGGGCGAATACGACGGTGAAGAGGGCGAAGGCAAGGCCGGTGATGAATTTCATGCCTTATCAACGGAGTCACGAAACGAATTGAGCCAAAAAAAGACGGCCCTGCGGACGAAGATCCGCAGGGCCGTGTGATGAACAGACTTTGACCGCTTTTATGCCGCGAGAGCGCCGGCCACGTTGCCGACGATGTCCTTGCCAGGCTTGAGGGTCTTCGCGCCAGGGGTCCACTTGGCGGGGCAGGCTTCGCTGGGGTTCGCGATGAGATGGACGTTCGCTTCCATCTTGCGCACGAGTTCGGCGGCGTTGCGGCCCACGTTGTAGAAGTTCACCTCGGAGGAGACGAGCACGCCTTCGGGATTGATGATGAAGGTGCCGCGCAGCGCAAGGCCGGTGGCGGCATCATACACGCCGAAGAGACGGCTCACGGCGCCGGTCGGGTCGGCGGCGAGCGTGTAGCGCACGTTCTTGAGCAGGCCCTCGGTGTTGCGCCACATCATGTGGGCAAACTTGGTGTCCGTGGAGACGGCGATCACGCGGGCGCCGAGCTTCTCCAACTGCGCGTGTTCCTCGGCGAGGTCGGCCAGTTCGGTGGGACAGACGAACGTGAAGTCCGCCGGGTAAAACATGAGGATCGTCCACTGGCCGGCGCTTTTGATGTCAGCGAGCGCCACCTTGGCGAAGTCGCCAAGGGCGGGTTCATAAGTTTCCATTTCAAAGTCGGGCACGGTGGAGCCGACGGAGGCGGTGATGGGGGAGGATTGCATGATGGGGGTGTTTGGAATGAACCGCGTCATCGCACGACAACGCGGAGAACCTCTCTGGCCTCACTGCAATGGCAGGTCAAACAAAAGCCTTCAGCCGGGGCCATTTCGCGGTCTATTTGCTCCGGAAAACCTCGCTCTGAACGACGGCGTGAATCAGATCGCGCATGCCGTGGCCTTTGGCCTTGGATGCGGCGACGAGGCGGGCGATTTCGGCGCGGTCCGAGAACCCCATGGCCCGGCCGGCGGCGAAGGTGAGGAGTTTTTCGGTGATGCTGCGAGTCACGCGGTCCTCGTCGGCGAGGAGGAGCTTTTGAAAGTCTGCAAGGTTCGCGAACTTAGCGCCATCCGGCAGCTCGCCTGCGGCATCGACGGGCGGGCCGAGGCGGTAGCGCACGCGACGGCCTTCGATCTTCAGATTGACCTGATCCCCCTTGTCGATGCTGCGGAAGCGGTCGCGCCAGCCGCCGATGACGTCGTAGCTCTCCAACGCGAAGCCGGGCGGATCGATCACGCGATGGCAGCCGTTGCAGCTTTCCATGTCGCGGTGTTTGTCGAGCAGCTCGCGCAGCGTGTTGGCGCCGCGGATGTCCGGTTCCACCCCTGGAACACCGGGCGGCGGAGGAGGCGGCTCCATGCCGAGAATGCGGTCCATGACGAAGATGCCACGCACGACGGGCGAGGTGTTCGTGCCGTTCGCGCTGACTTTCATCACGCTCGCCTGAGTCAGCACCCCGCCGCGATGGCTGTCGGGCGGCAGCTTGACCTTGCGCAGATCCAATCCGCTGATGCCGGGAATGCCGTAGTGCCGCGCCATGCGAGAGTTGAGCATGGCGAAGTCGCTGTGAACGATGTTTGCAACACCGAGGTTGCTCCGAAAGAGTTCGGTGATGAACCCACGTGTCTCACGCAGCATGGAGTCGAGCAGCAGGCCGTCGTATTCGGGGTAAAGCTGCTTGTCGGGCGTGGTGAACTCGATCTCGCGCAGGTTGAGCCAGCCGTCGGTGAAGTCGGTGACGAAGCGATCCAACGTGGCGCTTTTGAGCAGGCGTTCGGTTTGCGTGCGAAGGACTTCGGGCTGCGTGAGTTTCGCGGCGAGCAGTTCGGCGTCCGGAGCGCTGCGGGTGAGGAAATAGCTGAGGCGCGTGGCGAGCTGGTGATCGTTCAGCCTGCCCGCAGGCTCCTTCAAAAAAAGAAACTCCGGCGAGCAAAGCACGGCGATGGCCGCGGTGCGCATGGCGACGAGGAAATCCCTCCCTTCGGCAAACTCGGCATCAAACAGCTTCACAAAGGGCTCGACATCCGTCGTCGTGACGGGGCGACGGAACGCGGCGGTGACGAAAGCGGGAAGCAGTTTGCGCGAGTCGCCGACCGGGTCGGCGCTGTCGGCGGTGAAGACGGGCTTGTAGCCGTATTTGCCGCGCATCCATGGCTTGTCCGGCATCACCTCGCGCAGCCTCGCATCGCCGAGCAGCATCGTCTGCCCGCGCGGAGGCCATTCGGTGATGAACGGGCCTTCCAGCTCGACGGACATCAGCGCGAGGCCTTCGCCGGGATAGTTGGCGGGGCCGTCCTTGACCGGAGAATGACCGTCCGGACCGTTGAGACCCTGGGCGCTGATCCAGATGCCTTTGCCTTGATCGAGGTGCAGCGTGACCTCGACGGTGCCGGGTTTGCCAACAGGCAACTCGTGATAGCTGTGCGTCACGTTGTCCGCGTTGCGGAAGTTGAAGCTGCCGGTGATGAGGGCAAACACGACCGGCTCCTCGATCTGATAACCGTAGCCGGTGACACGCAGCTTGTAGGTGCCGGAGGCCTTCGCCCGCAGGTTCGGGATCACCGTGCTGGGAAAGCCGCCGTTGTTGAAGACGACGATGGCTCCGTCATCGCGCTTCAGCCAGTGCTTGCCGATGTTGTCCTTGTTGCGGTCGCTTTCGAGCGTGGCGCGTTCGGCGGTCTTTTCAGGCCACTGGTCGGCAAACAACGCGGCATTGAGCGCCAGTTCGGCCGCCTGCATGTAGCGCAGCATCTGAATGCCGGAGATCGAGAGCGCTTCGCCGATGTTGTCGAAGCCTTGCGCCCGCCCGTCCTCGGGCAGCGAGTCGATCACACTCACCTTCACGCCGAGGAGATCATTGATCGTGTTCTGATACTCCTGGCGGTTCAGCCTGCGCAGCACGGTGCCTTTCTGCGCGTTGTACTTTTTCACGAGGTCGCCTCCCAGCGCCGCCATGAAATCCTGCATAGCATCCACCGAAGGCTGCTGTTTCTTCTTCGGCGGCGGCATTTCGCCTGCCGCCACGCGGTCAAACACGCGCACCCATTTCTTCAAAGCCGCCGCGTCGGCGCCATCCGTGGAGAGCGCCGCGAGATCGAGCCCGCCCTTTTTCATCTCCGCGTCGTGGCAGTCCATGCAGTTCTGATCCAGGAACGGCTGGATGGCAGGCAGGGCGGCGAAAGCAGCCGGGGAGCAAAGGAGGAGGAGCCAAAGATGCTTCATGAGCGGGCATTCAACGGACCTGACCCGTGAAATCTGACCGGCGAATCAATCAGGCCGTTTCCAGCCCGCTCATCGTGCCGGTGCTGGTCGCAAACTTGTCTTCTTCCAGTCCGAGACGCTGCAGGGCGCCGAGGTAGAGATTGGGCAGCGGGTAGTTGTTCTTCTGGTCGAAGGCGAGGTGCTGGCCGTGTTTGAAGCCGCCGCCGGCGAAGAGGACGGGCATGTTCTTGTTGTCGTGCGCGGAGGCGTTGCCGAGGTTTGAGGTGAGCAGCACCATCGTTTCATCGAGCAGTTTGTCGGTCTTCAGCTTGCGGAGGAAATCGCCCCACTGGTTGATGACGCCCTGCTCGACGATGGCAAGCTGCGCGAGCTTTTCCTCGTCCATGCCGTGATGGCTGAGACTGTGGTAGCTCTCGTCCACTCCTTCGATGCCCTGCACGGAATTGCCCGTGATGTGCAGCGTGACGAAGCGCGTGCTGTCGGTGGCCAGCGCCATGTGGATGATGTCGAGAAAGATGCCGTCCACGGCGACTTCGTTGTCACGCGGGATTTTGGTCGGCGGCTGTAGGCTGACTTTCGGCTTCGGCTTGTGCGTCCAGGCTTCGTTCAAGGCGAGACGCTGCTCGAGATCGCGCACGCTGGTGAACCACGCGTCGAGTTTGTCGCGGTCGCCCGCCCCGAGTTCGCGTTGAAGTGATTTTGCCTCCGCCCCGACGATGTCCATCACGCTGCGCCCGCTGCGGATGAGTTCCGCCTGTCGTTTCTGCTCGGCGGGGTTGTCGTTGACGAACAGGCGCGTGAACAGGCGCATGGCGCTGTTTTCGGCGGGAATCATCGAGCCGTTCTCGGTATAGCTCGGACTCGTCTGTGAATTCGTGTTCAACACGAGGGACGGAAAGCGCGTTTCATGCCCCAATTGCTTCGCCATGAGCTGGTCGAGCGAGATCGTGTTGCGCGAAGTGGCACCGCGGGCGTTCGGACAGGCCGAATAGATGCTGCCTTCCGCCGTGTGACCGCCTGTAACGCCGGGATGCGAGGAGCCGGACACGACAGTGAAGTCGTTCCGCAGATCCTGGATGCTCTTCAGATAGCGCGAGGGCTTGTAGTCACGTCCAGCGCCCTCGGGAACGAGATTCGGATTGTGCAGGCCGAGCGACATGCTCACCCCGACAAAGCGCTTCGCCTGTTTCGATTCTTTGACGGCGGCCAGCGCGGGAGTCATCGCCTCCAGCAAAGGAAGTCCCAGCGTGATGCCCGCCCCGCGCAGCATGGCGCGGCGGGAGAGGTGTTTTTGAAAGGTGAAGGTGCTCATGTGATGAATGGCGAACGAGAAAGAAACATGCCTCTTTCGTGATATTCCTTGGCGAGACATTGACGGACTCCGGGCTTCCCGCTTGATTGCCCCTGATGTCAAAGGCCCTCCCCCCTCTCCCCCAACACCGCACCCTTGCCGAATGGCTGTGCCGGGAGGAAAAGGAAGTCTGGCGGTGGTTTGAGGAAAAGGAGAAAACGGAGACGGATGCCGAGCAGGTTCGACTGTCGCTGCTACGGGACACTTACCGTCTTGATGCAGAGGCCCATCCAGAGGTTTTTCGGGAGATCGCGGCCGCCTGTGCGGCGCTTGGGATTCAGGCACAAGTCTTTGCCTATCAGGCGCAGGACGCCACCACGCCAAACGCGGCGGTCTGCCACCTTCCAGGCGAGGCGCATGTCATTTTCTCGGGGCCAATCCTTTCGCTGCTTTCGACCGATGAGTTGCGCGGAGTGATCGGGCATGAGCTGGCGCATCATCACCTCTGGCAGATGGAGGATGGCACCTTTTATCTGGCGGACCGCATTCTGCACTCGGCGGCTTCGCATCCCGGTGCGGAGCCTGCTCATGCTCAAAGTGCGCGCGTGTGGCGGCTTGCCACCGAGTTGTTTGCGGATCGTGGAGCCTTCTTGGCGACGAACAGTCTTGAAACCGCCGTTGCAGGACTCGTCAAAACGACCACCGGGCTTGCTCAGGTGAGCGCCAAAAGCTACCTCGCTCAAGCAGAGGAGATTTTCTCCAAATCGAAGCCAAAGACCGATCAACTCACCCATCCCGAGACCTTCATCCGGGCGCGTGCGCTTCAGCTTTGGGTCGAAGAGGACGAATCACTTGAAGAAACCATCGCTAAGATGCTCGATTTCGATGAAGGGCTTGATGACCTCACGCTCGTGCAACAGTCGGAAATGGCCGCGCTCACTCGTCGTTTCCTCGCGCACCTGCTGGAACCCTCTTGGTTCCAAACCGATGCCGTTCTGGCTCATGCGCGGCTCTTCTTCCGCGAGTTCCAACCCACAGCCGATGCCAGCATCATCGCCGAGCTTGCCGAGCGCCCCACCTCGCACCGCGAATACTTCGCGCAGCTCATGCTCGACTTCTGCGCCGTCGATCCCGATCTCGATGACCCGCCGATCTCACGATGTCTCGAGTTCGCCCGCGATCTGGAATGCCTCGGTGCCTTTGAAAAACTGCTCACCAAAGAGCTGAAGATGAAAGCCAAAGACCTCAAAAAGCTCAAGGAGGTGCTGGTATGAGTGAGTTCACCACCTTCCTTCACCAAGGCATCGACCGTGGCGGTTTTGAGACCGAGGACGTGCTTGCCGCCGTGTTGCCGTTGATGCGCGAGGTGCTCACCATTCACGAAAGGGGTGATGTCGCGCCATTGCGCGGTCTTTCTGGCCTTCGGGTGATCGAAGACCGCTCCCTCGGGCTGGTTTCGGCTGTTGGCGTGCCTTCGGAGCGAAACGACAGCCGATTGCGTGAGTTGCTGGCCACGCAGTCGCGCGGACTCGAAGTCATCGGCGAATCGAAGCGCGAGACGGACATCGACACCTTTTCGCAGAACGTCACGAACCTCGATGTCGGCAGTGCAGACGCCGAAATCACGCGGCCGGTTTATTTGCCGGGCTACACGGCCTGGGAACATGTCATCGGTCATCACGACGAACTCACCGACGTATTCTCGCTCGGTCTTATCCTCGCCAGCTTGGCCTGTGGGCTGGATTTTACGGATGCAGAGGATGTCTCGCTGTTTGCCAACTCGCGCACGAATCTCTTCGCGCTCTCGCGTCGGCTGCATCCCGTGCTTGCCAGTGTCATCACCGAGATGACGGAGCTGCATCGTGGAAAGCGGTCACAGGATTTGCCCTCGCTGATCCGCAGGCTGGAGACGTATCGCGATCAGCCGGTGGACATCGACATCACCTCGCTGCCAGGCTTGGAAAAAGGCAGCAAGAAAGACAAACGCGCCATCATCCAGACTCACCTGCGCGATCGCCTCTTCGAAGTCTCGCGGCGCAACAAGCTGCTCTACTTCAAGAGTACGCAGTCCACGCTGAACCTCACCATCGCCAGCGTGCCGCTCGTGCTCGATTACCGGAATGTGAAGCCGGAGGACCTGCTCTACTGGCATGAATCACTCGCGCAGGACATCAGCGCAGGGAACACGCTCGCGCTGAACCGCTGGCTGCGCATGGAGGAGGCGCCGTATCTGCCGGGGCAGCTCGACAAGCTTATCAGCGAGGCCCGCCGCGACCGCGCGGAGTATGGCTTCTCGCAGCTCCGTCTCGTGCTGACCTTTCTGCGCTGGCACAATCTCAAGGAAGCACCGCAGGAGCGCATTCACTCGCCGTTGCTGCTTCTGCCGGTCGAGCTGACGAAGAAGAAAGGCGTCAAAGACCACTACACGCTCGAACCGAGCGACACCGTAGCCGAGGTGAACCCCGCGCTGCGCCACCACCTGAAGCAGCTCTACAATCTCGACCTGCCTGAGACCATCGACCTGCGCAGCACCACGCTCACCGCCTTTCACGAGCAGTTGAAGGCGCAGATTCACGCCAGCGAGCCCGGTGTGAGCCTCACGCTCACGGAGAAGCCGCGCATTCAGCTCTTTCACGAAAAGGCCAAGCAGCGCGTCGATCAATATCGTCGTCGCATGGCCCGCAGTGGCCGCCGCATCAGCGCGGCCAAGGTGGACTACAGCTACGACAAGGCCGACTTCCGCCCGCTTGGCCTCCAGGTCTTCCAAAAGAAGATCGTGCCCGCACCGCTGCCGCTGCGTGACCTTGCTGGAGCACCACCGCTGCCGCGTCAGCTCAACATGGTGGCGGAAACCGAGCGCAAAACCTTCTCCATCGTCGAGGACTCGCTCGGCAATCCTTACTCCTGGGAGTTTGATCTCTGCTCACTCACGCTGGCGAACTTCAATTACCGCAAGATGACGCTCGTGCGGGACTACTCGCAGCTCATCGCCAGCGATCTGCCGAATGCCGCCTTTGACCGCGTGTTCTCGCTGGAGCCAAAAGCCGTCGAGGCACCGCCGGCCCCCGTTTTGCCACCCTCGCAGCAGCATCTGATCATCGCGGCGGACGCCACACAGACTGGTGCCATCGCTCGGGCACGCACGGGGGAAAGCTTCATCATTCAAGGCCCGCCGGGCACTGGTAAATCGCAAACCATCACGAATCTCATCGCCGACTATGTCGCGCTCGGGAAACGTGTGCTCTTTGTCTGCGAAAAGCGTGCCGCCATTGATGTCGTCTTCCATCGCCTTCGGCAGCAGGGCCTTGATGAGCTGTGCTGCCTCATCCACGACTCGCAGACCGATAAGAAGGAGTTCATCCTCAATCTGAAGCAAACCTACGAGCAATGGCTCGACACGAGCAGCGCCGCCGATGCGAGCGAATCGAAGCGAAATGCCGCTTTGAGCACTTTGGAGGCCGAACTGGCTGCTTTGGAGAAATTCACCCAATCCAGTGCCGCAGCCAATCCGCTGCTGTTGCGCCTCATCGAGCTGCGAAACGGCTTTGAAGCCGCTGAACCGCCTCTCGACGACGCATTGCCTGATCACACCGAATGGCAGCAAGGTGGCGACAGCGTGCTCCGACTAGCCAACGCCCTCGAAGACCTCGGCGCAGCTCCCATTTTCGCCAAACATCCGCTGCGCTGGCTCAATGACCTCGAAGCCACTCCCGCACGTCTCGAAGACCTCGAACAGCGCCTCAGCGACCTCGACGATGCGCTCCAGCAAACCGGCCTGCCGATGGAGCACTGGGACACACTGGATGAGGTGGCCCAGCTTCTCGACTCGACCACACGTCTGCTCCCGCTCGCCCGCAAAAATCTCCTTGGCCTGCTGGACGCCAACAGCAGCACCAGCGGAGCCTTTGCCAAACTCTGCGCCGATTACACCAAGAAGAGCAAAGCTCTCGACGCCGCGCAAAAGAAGACCCCGAACTGGCGCGATAAGCTGCCTGCCGACGTAACCGCCTCCGCCTTGGCTCAAGCCGAGAAACGCCAAGGCTTTCTCTCCTTCCTGAACCCCGCCTGGTGGCGACTGCGCAAGGTCCTGAACGCCTCGTATGACTTCAGCAAACACGCGGTGAAGCCCACCTGGACCAAGGTGCTCTCTGAACTCGTCGCCGAGCACGCGGCGAATGCCGAACTGGAAGCCGTGAAGGACCAATGCGAGCAAGAATTTGCCTCCGACGATCCCGAAACGCTTCGCAGCCAGCTCGCCACGCTTTCCGCCAGCGATGCCTCGCCTGCCGCGCTCGCCCTTCGCGAAAAACTGCTCTCCTCCCAGCAAGGAGCGGCTCTCGTCGAAATGCTCGCTGCCCTCGCGCCAGGCTTTGCGCAGCTTCGCCGCGATCTGAGCAGCACACTCTATGAACCGGAGCACCACAGCCTCGCTGCCCTCGCCGCCGCCATTCGCGAGATGCTAGAGGAGGTGGACGCGCTGCCCGAGCTGCTGCCCTCCCTCCGCGATCTCGCCACCGCTCCGCCAAAACTCGCCCGCGCCGTGCGCACTCGCGACTGGACCGCTGAGCAACTTGAGTCCGCCTGCGCTGCGAAATCACTGGCCGAGCTGTATCGCGCCGACCGCAGCTTGCAGCGCTTCGACGGGCATGTGTTGAAGCAAAAACTCGACCGCGTAGCCAGATCGCATCGCCAGTGGCTCGATCACAATGCCGGATGGATTCGCTCCCAGTCTCGCAAACGCTTCATGGAGCATGTGCAACTCGCGAATCAATCCGCCACCGTGCTCACGCCGGAACAGAAGCTCTTCAAAAAGACTTTCACCACCGGCCGACGCGAGCTGGAGCATGAGTTTGGCAAAACGATGCGCTACAAAAGTATCCGCGATCTCGCCGCCGGCGACAGCGGTGAGGTGGTGCGCGATTTGAAGCCCATCTGGCTCATGAGCCCGCTCTCCGTCTCCGACACGCTGCCGCTGGATGCCTCTTCCTTTGATGTCGTCATCTTTGACGAGGCCAGCCAGATCCCTGTCGAGGAGGCCGTGCCCGCCGCGTATCGTGCGCAGCAGGTCATCGTCGTTGGCGATGAGATGCAGCTACCGCCCACCAGTTTCTTCAGCACCAGCAGTGATGAAGAAGACGAGATCACGCTCGAAGAGGAGGGCGAAAAAATCAGCGTGCTCATGGATGCCGACAGCTTCCTCGCTCAAAGCGCCCGCAACCTGCCCAGCACCTTGCTCGCCTGGCACTACCGCAGTCGCTACGAGGCGCTCATCAGCTTCAGCAACGCCGCCTTCTATGGTGGCGAGCTTTACACCATCCCGGATCGCCAGCTTGCCCTTCGCGACAGCAGCGAAACCCGCATCAAATCACCCGAAGAGGCCGCCTCGCTCGTTCCGCAGCTTTTGAGCCATCCCATCAGTTTCATTCACTGCGAAGCCATGCCGTATGAAAACCGCCGCAATGCCGGCGAGGCCGCCAGCATTGCTCAAATCGTCCGCACGCTGCTTTCGAGCGAAACGAAGCTCAGCATCGGCATCGCCGCCTTCAGCGAGGCTCAGCAAGGCGAGATCGAAAGTGCACTCGATTCCCTCGCCGAGACCGATCCGGCCTTCGCCTCGCTTTTGGAGGCCGAATACATCCGCGAGGAAGACGACCAGTTCTGCGGCTTGTTCGTGAAGAACCTCGAAAACATCCAGGGCGACGAGCGCGACATCATCCTCATGTCCGTCTGCTACGGACGCGATGTGAATGGCCGCATCCTGATGAACTTCGGCCCCATCAATCAACGCGGCGGCGAAAAACGGCTCAATGTCATCTTCAGCCGTGCCCGCCAGCACATGGTCCTACTCAGCAGCCTGCGTCACAGCGACATCACCAACGACTACAACGACGGAGCCAATGCGCTGAAGAATTTCCTCCACTACGCCGAAAGCCTCTCGCGTGGTGACGTCACTCTCGCTCGTCAGGTGCTCGACGGCCTCAATCCACTCAAACGTCAGGCCTTGAGCCTCGAACAAACCTCCGCCGCTCTCGCCAAACAAATCGCCGCCGCCCTGCAAGCCCGCGGCTGGGACGCCGACACGCACATCGGCCAGAGCCGCTTCCGCTGCGATGTCGCCGTGCGCTCCCAAGGAGCCACGCAGCATCAAGTCGGCCTCCTGCTCGATGTCACCGGCCAAACCGGCGTGTTGGAACGCTTCCACACCCAGCCGAGCATCCTCAAAGCCTTCGGCTGGCAGGTGCTCGTGATTCTTGCCAAAGACTGGTGGCATGATCCAGCGGCGGTCATTGAGCGCGTGGAGCGCCTGCTGCGGAATGAAATCGAAGAGGAAGAAGTCATCGAAGAACCCACCGCTGCGCCAGAGATCATTCCAGCTCCTGAGCCCGAGTCTTCACCACGACCGAGCTCGCCACCCGCAACACCTTCCAGCATGAAGCGCTTCGAGTTCATCGAAGCCGGCTCGAAGAAGTTCTGGGAGATAGGCCAAAGCGGCTGCGAAATGACCGTCCGCTACGGCCGCATCGGCACCAACGGCCAGACCCAAACCAAAACCTTCCCCGATGAAGCCCTCACCA